>JAGQVA010000009.1 GCA_020438265.1 Bacteroidota bacterium | reverse complement strand
GATATATTCATTCGCTTCCTTTTCGACAGGATACACATAGGTATCCATAAACTTTTGGAGTTTTTCCTGAAAGGCTTTTGATCTGTCAGTGTATTCAAAATTCATATCGAGTAGTAATTAGTCGTGATAATAGTGATTTGTACATCCCCTAAGTTGAGAATTATTGCTAAGAAGTCCAGAATAGAATTGTAAATTTATTTGGCTACTGGCTTTGGGAAGTTGGCTATTGGCATAAACAGTAAGGAAAAGATTTATTAAAACTCCTGGTTTGTTATTTGTAATTTTCTATTCTTTATTTTTAATTTCAATAATAATAAATCCTTCTGATTGGAGTTGGAGCAATCCACATTAATTAAATACTCAACATTTTCTCTATGATAAAATCTTTCCTTTATATAGTTATTATTATCAGCTTTATTGGTTCTTCCTGCAAATCTTCCGGGTCTGCAGCCGAATCCGAACCCCGGAAAATTCCTGAAGATTTTTCGCTTATGATGAAACGAACAGGTTGTCATGGAGAATGTCCTATTTACGAAGTGGCAGTTTCATCTGATGGGACCGTTTTATTTCAGGGGGAAGCTTTTGTTGAAATGAAAGGGAGATATACAAAAACGGTTGACGTGGAAACCCTCGGCGCTTTGATTTCAGAATTGAAAAAGGCTGATTTCTGGTCTCTGAATGAAAAATATGACAACCCTCAGATCATGGATCTGCCTTCTTGCACCATTACGTGTAATATGGATGGGAAATCACATACTGTCTTAAATCGATTTGATGCGCCAGAAAAACTCGACAACCTCCAGACAAAGATTGATGAAATCATTGGTAAGGAAGGATTTCAAAAAGTGACAAAATAATTTCTCGTTCGCTCTTAGAACCAAATATCAGGATCAGACAGAAGTCTACTCAAAGAATTTGTTTGTCATTTGTAAAAAAATTATTTTGAGTTCAATTCAATAGTAACAAAGATGAAACATTCGACTAAGCGGGTAGCAATATTGCTGATCATGGCCTTTCTGGCGGGAACCATTCTTTCCTCTTGCAGGGTTTTTATGGGCGACCCCAGGAAAAACTGTAATCACCCTGAGCATGGAAAATATGTGTTGGAAAAGAGGAAACAGAAAACAGGATTTTAGGATATTTTTTCAGATAAACGCTTAAAAATATTAACGATGTCTGTATAATCTAAAGATTTATGTGCTACTACTACTTTAATTTCAAGCTTCGCGATCAGAAGTTATTGAAAGCTCTACCCTTATCTTTTTTAATCTTCCTTTTGACAAGTGCCAGCTTATTTGGTCAGCAACAATTTAAAGGGAAGGTCATAGACAATGACTCTGGTACTCCGCTTGTTGGTGCAACTGTTTCTATCGTCAATACGAATATTGGCGGTTTTACCAGCGATAACGGGACATTCTCACTACCATCTCCAGGTCAGTTACCCTTCGAAGTAAAAATATCTTACTCCGGATATGAAAACTTTATTCAAAAGGTGGAAAACATTGACCAGGAAATTCGCTTTGAAATGGAGATTTCTACGGCGAATCTGGAGGAAGTCCTGATTACCACTACTGTTATTTCTGAAAGAAAAAATCAAACGGCTCTAACTATGGAGACATTGAGCCGAATTGGGATTGAACAAACCTCTGCATCCAGCGCTTATGAAGGTCTTGGGCATTTAACCGGAGTGGATATCGCAACGGCAAGTTTCGGAATGAAGGTTGTAAATACCCGGGGATTTAACAGTACTCAGCCGGTGAGATCTCTGCAATTGATTGATGGAGTGGATAATCAGTCTCCCGGGCTGAATTTTTCTCTGGGAAACTTTCTCGGTGCCTCAGAGCTCGATTTGGATCTTGTCGACTTAATTGTGGGAGCAAGCTCGGCGTTTTATGGGCCAAATGCCTTTAATGGGGTCATTTCAATGAAAACCAAAGATCCCTTTTTGTAGCGGGGGCTGGCCGTTTCTGTAAAAGGAGGAGAAAGAAACTGGCTGGAATCTGCCATCAGATATGCCAAAGTGTTTAAAAATAAATATGGTAAGGATAAACTGGCGATTAAAGCCAATCTTTTTTACCAAAGAGCTGACGACTGGGAAGCAGATAATTATGCAGAAGCGTATCGGGATACCTCAGAATCCAATGCCATTCAATATGTAGGAGTCGATAATCCTGGCGGATACGATGCTGTGAACATTTACGGAGATGAAGTTCTGGGTATTGCAGATGAGTTGGGAGGCGATTTGATTCAGCGACCTGGTCTTGGTAAATATTATCGCACAGGTTATGAAGAAAAAGATTTGTTGGATTATGGAACCCAAAATTTTAAAGCCGGACTGGCTGTCCACTATTTATTTAAAGATGACCTCGAACTGGTTGCCAGCTCCAATTATAGCAATGGAACCACCGTTTTTCAGGGTGTCAACCGGGTGAGTTTTAAAGGGATACAGTTTTTTCAACATAAAATAGAACTTCATACCAAAAACAGAGGGAATAAGGATCGGTTTTTTATCCGGGCGTATATGACACATGAAGATGCAGGCAGGTCTTATGACCCGGTTTTTACTGCTCTCAGGCTGCAAAATCTTGCGCTGAATGATTTGGCATGGCGTCAGAGTTATCAAAACCGATGGACGAACCGCTACGTGTCAAAGGTTCAAAGTCTGGAAGGGTATCCACCACCGCCATCCTTCCCCGATTTTAGGTTTAGCTTTAATAAACAGGCAGAAGTTTTAGAGGCAAATAAAGACCAGCTGGCAGTTTGGCACCAGGAAGTCAGAGAAGTGATTGATGAAAGTCGATATGTTCCGGGAACTTCCAGATTTCAGGCAGCTTTTGACTCTATTACTTCCTTAATCATCACAAAGGAAGGCGGAACCCGTTTTTACGATAAGTCAGCCCTTTATCACTCACACGCAGAATATACGTTTACTCCGGATTTTGGGGAAATTACGATCGGTGGAAACGCAAGACTGTATACTCCGATTACTCAGGGAAGTATTTTTGCTGATACTGGAGAAACTCGTATTACCAACTTCGAATTTGGGCTTTATACAGGAGTAAAAAAACGTTTGATCGATGAACGGCTAACATTAACAGGGACTCTCAGGCTGGATAAAAATCAGAATTTTCAGCCCTTATTATCACCGGCAGTAACGGGTTCTTTTCGTCTTAGTAAAGATAATCCTAATCATATTATCAGGAGTTCATTCTCGGCAGCTATTCGAAATCCGACTTTGGCAGATCAATATTTGTATTATGATGTGGGGCCGGCAATACTTGTTGGAAATATCAGCGGGTACGAGGATTTGATTTCAATGGAATCATTGCGGAAGTTCCTGAACAGCCGAAATATCAATGATATTGAATACATAGATATCCCCAGCATTAAACCTGAAAAGGTACGAACTTTTGAAATTGGATATCGCAACCTGATTAAAAACAGGCTTTATATTGATGCTGGCTATTACTTTAGCCGTTATGAAGATTTTATCGGTTTTCAACTTGCTTACTTTGGAACCATTCAGTTTAATCTTCCTGCGGGAAAAGTTTATCGGGTTTCTGCAAATGCACAAGATGTCGTAACCACACAGGGTGCTTCCTTTAGTTTTAATTATTTTCTGGGTGATCAGAAAAAATCTTCCAGTAACAAATTTGTCATTGGGGGGAATTATTCATGGAATGTGCTGAATACTGCAACTGATGACCCCATTGTCCCTGCTTTTAATACACCAGAACATAAATATAATGTCAATTTTTCTGGTCGGGAATTGCGCTTTTTTGGCGTGGAAGGATTTGGGTTTAACGTCAACTATAAATGGGTGCAGGGCTTTCTTTTTGAAGGCTCGCCACAATTTACCGGACTGGTTCCTGACTATGATATGCTTGATTTTCAGGTGAATAGAGAATTTGAGAAAATTCATACTACCGTCAAATTAGGCGCATCTAATATTCTCAATAACAAAGTGTTTACCGTTTATGGAGGTCCTCGAATTGGTCGTTTGGCCTATATTTCATTGACTTTTAATTTTGACGAAAAAAACAACTTTTAACTCTTTTAATATTTATCCTTAACCAAAACAACGTTTTATTATGAAACAAAAACTTACAATTATCACCACATTATTGGTAATGGCTTTTAGCTCGGCGAGTTATGGCCAGACCCGCTACCTCGATGATGTATTCACGGGGGTTACAGTCACCGATTCGGTGATATACAGTTTAAACCATACTATCTATTACTGGGTTCTCAATGTAGGCCCAAAAGATACGATCATTGCGCCTTTGTACATGGATGTATATGAGCCTGCCGGGGATACTGCAACGGACCGTCCGGTCCTGCTTTTCGGAATTACAGGAACCTTTTTTCAATCTTATGTAAATGGTGGATTCACTGGAGAAAGAAATGATACTGTTTGCGTCAATTTCGCCAAGCGCATGGCTAAAAAAGGTTATGTAGTGGCAGTCGTTCAATACCGACGTGGATGGCTGGCTGGAGCATCGGCATTGGCTCAGCAAAAAACCATCCTCCACGCTGCTTATCGTGGTATCCAGGATATGAATACTGCTGTTCGTTACTTTAAAAAGAATAAGGCACTCTGGGGGGTTGATACTACCCGTATTGCAGTAGGCGGTCATGGAACAGGTGCTTATATGTCCTATGGTGCTACCTATTTGGATCGTTTTGAGCAAACACTCCTGCCCAAGTTTATTGATTTCTCTGATACGGCGAATCCTACTCCTTTCCTTGACACACTATTGTTTGGAAATCCAACAGGGACAACCGCTGGTTATATTAATAATCCTAACCATGCTAATCATACTTCTGATTTCAAGGTAGGATTTGGTTTAGGCGGTGCGCTGGGAGACTCTTCCTGGGTGGAAGCAGGTGATGCTCCTTTCATTTCCATGCACTCTTATAAAGACCCAGGGCAACCATACTTTGTTGGTGATATTATCGCTATTGACGGTACCAATGGCCAGCCATTTGCAGTAATTCCGACCGGTGCCGGAGGAAAAGGAGTTCTCTCCCGCGCTACCCGTCTGGGAAATCAGGATATTTTTAATGGCATCCAGTGGCAAGATCCTTATAACCAGGCTGCTGCAGCTAGCTCCTGGAATGACGGTGCTGAAGGACTGTATACTTTCGTAACTCCATTTACCCCTGGCGTAGATGCAATGTGTGATGGGATCGGTGTTGTTGGAGATACACTCACTGAATGGGGAAGTGTATGGACTTATTTTGATTCAGCTACAGCAGTAAATACATGGAATTTTATTTGGCAAGGAACGATGGACCCAGGAGCTCAGGTCTATTGTCGGCAAACCAGAGGATTTCCTAATGAAAGAAGCCTTTATGAATCATATATGGATACTGTAATTGGTTTTCTTACACCAAGATTATACACTGCATTGGAATATGCTCCTAAGGTAAAGATCAATGATTTGCTTGAGGACAGAGCAGTTTCTGTTTTCCCAAATCCATCTAATGATCTGATGACCATTCATTACACGGGAGTTGATGCCAAACCTATCAATGAGGTAAGAGTTATGGATATCTCTGGCAGATTGGTAAAGAGTTTTACTGGAATGAATTCTACAGAATTTACATTCAGTAAAGATGAACTGAGTGCTGGATTGTACCTGCTGCAAATCAGGGTAGGAGATCACATCAGTAATAAAAAAGTTGTTTTTAATTAATTTGTATTATTCTGTAGAGACGCGATTAATCGCGTCTCTACAGAATAATCATCAATCTTTCCGGTCCCGGAAAGAATTTCCTGAAAACACATTTTTCTTCAAATTTAACCTTGAGGGATCATTGATAAACATCCCCGTCTGATTATTGAGGACCTTGGATTTTTCCAGTAATATATCAAATGACTCTTCATCAATATCGAAGAGGCAAGGCATAAAATCTGAACCTGTCTTGTTTTCCTGAATGATACACTTACAAAAAGTAACATCATTGCTGCCAAAAACACCAATCAAATTAAATTCCTCGGTTTTCTCAAGGGTAGATTTTTTGAATAAAACATCAGAAGAATTAAAAATCTGGGTCAGGTAATAACTGCATTCTCTGATTCGGGAGCTTAAAAAGGTGAAACCGGTAACACTTTCCAGGTGAACCCCTTCGGTTCCGCTTCCATACAAATCACAGTTTGTTACTTCTATATTTTCACCCGAATCAAAGGAAAAACACCCTCCAAGGCAATACCCTTTTTCGGTATGTCCTACTGTGAGATTATAGAAAGACAGATTGCTGCAATTTTTAAAACTCATTACCCATGAGTACTGCGATTCAATGACGATTTCTACTTTCCCGTTTCCAGTCAGGGTCAGGTTGGACAGGTTGGAAATAACTGGTGCTCCTCCATCGTACTCATCCACCCATTCGATGTACTTATTTTCCTGATCAATGACTGTTGAGAGATTGTAAGTTCCTTCTTCCAGGGTAATTTTGGTATTGGGGCCAATCGCGGCAATCAATTCCTGTGCATTGGAGACAGTTACGGATTTGGTTTGTGCCTGCAGAAAGGCTGGCAAGAAAATAAGACTTAGTAAAGTGCTTATTAAGTAAAGGTTAGTGTGTATTCGCATATTAACATCGTTTATTCTGATTCGGAAGAAGACTTGAGAAGCTCCCAGGTATGGTCAGCCAGCATTTTTACGCTGGAGACAAAAGAGGTGTAGGGTATTTTTCGACCCCATTCATTGGGGCCCACCAGAGACAAAACCCATGATTCATCAGACTTTTCATAGAGATGATAGATTTCCCCAATAGATGGCTCAAAGCCCATTTCTGCCAGGTAGATTTTCTCGGAGACCTCTACACGCTTTTGAATTTCCTGTGCCTGAAGGGCCAGTAGCTCCACTTGCCTGCGAATTTGTTCCATTTGTATATGGGTTTGCTCCTTCATGGCAGTCATGGCTTTGCCCTTGACTTTGCCAATGTCAACAGGCTTAATCACGATACTACCTACATGATAGGCGTAGGGGAGGGAATGAGGATTTTCAGTGATTTTATCTTTATCTATGGGATTTTGAAATTCTTTTTTCTCCTGTTTTGACATATTGTCGATTTATTTTTAGACGCGATGAATCGCGTCTCTACGTTCAGGTCTAAATTAAAACATTTATCAATAAAAAAAGGATTTTCGATAACCGAAAATCCTTTTAGAAGCAACGTAAAAATAAATAGATTGAAGAACGTTAAAAATTAAAAATTTAAGGATAAATCATTTGTCTGCGCTTGGAGAGATATACTGGTGAAATTTCCAGACCTCTAGCACGTCCTCGAACGGGATTTCATACGGTTCATACCTCGGGTTGTCAGATACGAGTAATAACGAGTGGTGAACCTCTGTCTGAGTTGACGCATAAATACGCTTGAATAAAATACCATCTTTAGCAACAATTATATATCGTTCACCTTTTTTGATGTCATATTTATCCTCCACATACTTTCCCAATACAATCGACCCCGTTTCAATAGGAGGCATAGAATCTCCGGAGATCTCAAAAGCCCGATAGGTAGCTTCAGGAGGAAGCCAGGGCAAATGAAAACGATCCAGCTTTTTGATATAATTTCTGTCTGCAAAACCTCTTACATATCCGGCAGATGCTTTTTGAGGAACCATTTCTATATTTTCTCTTCCGTCGCCAGAAACACTAATGGTAAGAATTTGTAAATCTGTTTTTCTTTCCTGATTTAATTTTTCAAATTCTCGCTGACTTAATTTTGATAAATCCATGTTAACCATTTGTTCATAGGTGACCTTAAAAAAGGTTAAAATATCATTCAATTGATCAGGTGGTGGAAAAGCCAACCCCTGTTCATAAGAACCAATTTTCTTATGGATCTTTTTTTGTTCTTCACGGTCATCACCCGCAATTTCTTCAGAAAGACGTTTCTGGGTCAGGTCAAACTTTTTTCTTAAAAAACTCAAGTTCTTCCCAAATTGAATATGTAGTTGCTTCTTCATGCTATTTGCTAACATTTACACCAAATGTACAAACAAAATTAGTAAATGCAAATATTTTTTGCATTATGGCGGGAAATTTTTGCCAAAATTTTTAGCGAAGCTGTTTGCGGGATATAAAGAGCAAGAGGCTCTATTTTATTTCGAAAATCATAAAAACCGTATTTACGCAAATTATTATCGGTTGATTTTTATTTATCTGGTAAGAAAAAGGAACTCTGTGTTTCTTTTTCCTCCAGAGAATGAAAAATCAAGGTTTTTTCCTGTCTTTTCTGCGCAAAAAAACAGATTTATCAATGAAAGAAAACCCTTCTAAATGGCTTTTTAGCCCAGAAAGGATTGCTTTACTTTGAAGTAACAACAATCAGTTTTAGTTTTAAAGAAATAGTTTGGGTAGGGTAATAGGATCTTTCCTTCCCCTCGCTACGACGTAGCAGGGGGCCCTTTTTTTTATGAAATGCCTTCCAGGTTTTTTGAAATCTGGAAGGCATTTCGCTAATTATTCTGCTCGTAAACTATCTGCGGGATTATTACGGGCAGCTTTACGAGTTTGAGAAATGACCGTAAACATCCCGAGGATTAAAATGGCTAAAATGCCAAGTAAAATTTCCCCAATAAATCCAACTCTCACATTAAATGCCTGAAGCCAGGACTGGTTAATTACCCAAATCAGCGGTGTCGATATGACAATGGCTATTCCCAGCAAAATCATAAAACTTCTGGATAATAACCATGTAATACTTCCTTCTGAAGCACCGAGGATTTTACGAATGCCCACCTCCCGGACTCTTCCTTCAATGCTGTAAATAACGATTCCCAATAATCCCATACAGGCAATTAATACTGCTAAAAATCCCATGAGCCCCATCACTTTTACTCCGATGGTATAGTAAGAATAACTTTGGGCAATTTCCTGGTCATAGAAAGTATATCGTAGGGGATGCAACTGATCAAATTCCTGCCACGCTTTTTCAATCTCTTCAATTGCGCCGGGTAAATCATTTCCCGCAATACTTATATTGGCATACCCAAGTTGTTTAGGATCATACCTGAATACATAAGGATGAATATCGCAATAGTTCACACATAAACCGTGATAGTAAAAGTCTTCCATAACTCCCACAATGATGAGGGGATTGGCAGACCACAGAGAGTCAAATTCGCCATTTTTATAATTGAGAGATTCACCAATTGCAGCCTCAGGAGAGGAAAACCCTAATCTTTTCACAGCAGCCTCATTGATAATGATATATTGCTCTTGTTCTTTGGAAGCATTGGGAGGAAAGGTTTCTCCGGAAACCAAACGGATATCTAAATTTTGAGCAAAATTCGCACTTACATGATTATGGTCTACCCATATAGGTTCCTCAGCTCCAGGGCGAATAACCATTGAACCAAAATTCACACCACTTGCGGGGATGATGCTCGATCCGGAAACCGATTCAACCCCTTTGATTTGTTTGATTCTCTGGCTAAATATATCATAATTAATCCCTTGTAATTCCAGGTTGACAATATTTTTCGTTTTAAATCCCAGTTCAGTTTCAAAAAGAAGTTTCTGTTGTTTGAGAATGGTTAATACCAAAACGATAAATATGAGGGAAAAAGAAAACTGAATAATAATGAGCCCTTTTCGCAAAAATGCACCCGAAAACAGGCGGAGGTTCGATAATTTATTGATAATCTCAACGGGTTGAAAAGAGGAAAGATGAATGGCTGGCAAAATTCCTGCGATTATCCCGATTACTGTGCTAAAAATCCAGAAGATAAAGTAGATTCTGGGGGTCTGTGGAAGATGGAAAAGCTGAGGAATATAGGTCGAAAGGCCATGAAAGGCTTTAATCAGAAATTCCAGTAAAAAGATTGCTATTAACAAAGAAAGCCATGAAATGAGGATAGACTCTACCAGAAACTGGGCTGCAATTTGTATTCTTCCTGCCCCGTTTACCTTGCGAATACCAATCTCCTTACTTCGTTTTAAAGCGCGCGCCATGGACAGGTTGGTATAATTAAAGCAAGCGGAGAGTATGATAATGAATCCCAGAATCACCAGGAAATACAAAGGCTGTTTGGGAATAAATATGCTAATATCATTGCCCATATTCATATCCCCGGGAACAATATCGAGCAGGGACTGAGAACGAAATATATAATCAAATCGTTGGTCTTTCTGATTTCTTCTGCTGGCAATATCGGCCAAAGCCTGTTCCAGGTAGTTTTTATCAGCAGGTTCGTCCAATTCAACATAAACATAATTCCGATAGACATCTGTCCAGTCTATGGTTTTAGATTCCCATTTTCCTTCCTGCTCAAATTTTTCCATCGTAGAAAATGAGGCCAGGAAATCGAACTGGAGATGAGAACGATCGGGATGGTTAGGGATAATGCCCGTAATAACAAAATCACCCATTCCTGCCAGGGTAATAATCTGATTAAACGGGTTCTTTTCTTTATAATACTGATCTGCTAATTTTTGAGTAATAATGATCGAATTAGGATTGATCAGGGCCTGGGAATCATTTCCTTCGATCCACCCAAAACTAAATGTTTTCAGAAAATCCGGTTCAACCATTAGCCCCTTTTGAGCGATGACTTTTTCCTCATATTTTACATCTACGCCACGAATAGCGTGGATTCTCAAGGCTCGTTTTATACCGGGATAACCTTCTTTCAGTTCTGCTGCCAGAGGCAGGGGAGCAGTACCATTTCGGGGGCTGAAAGTAGTGCCTTTGTCTCCTCTGCCGGAGATAATCTGAAAAATATTTTCCTTATTCGCATGAAATTCATCATAACCATACTGGTCAGATAATATGAGGATAATCAACAGGCAAATAGCCATACTGGAAGCCAAGCCGAGTATATTGAGCCCGGAAAACAGTTTGTATCTTTTAATTTGCCTGATCGCCGTTTTGAGATAATTTTCAAGCATTGAATAAGTAATTGGGAATTGAGGATACCAGTTAAATTGGCGGATGATTCCAGGCCTGAAAAGCCCCAGAACTTCGCGTATATAGCGTCTTTTCGCTTTTGAAGGAGAATGCTCAGCCTGATTTTCAAAAGACTCCCAAAGGTCTCCCTGGATAACTTCCAGGAGCTCGGGTTTGCAAAACCAGCTGAGAAATTTTTCTGCCCATCGGGGAGGAGTAGGGGATGGTTTCATAGTGAAAAATTAAGACCAGGATTTACATTCAAATCGGGATAAGCTTCCCATAAAGCACGTCTGATATTGCGGGTTTCGATTAAGGCTGCTTCTCCTTTTGCCGAAACCTGATAATAGCGTTTTCTTTTGCCGCCGCGCTTGCCAGAAGCTTCTCCAAAAGAAGAGTTGACCAACTCTTTTTCTTCTAATCTAACCAGAGTTGCATGTAATGCACCCAGGCCTACCTGACGACCAATACGGCTTTCAATTTCGTCGCGAATCATTACCCCGTAAGCTTTTTCTCCCAGGATACCAATTGTCAGTAAGACAATCTCTTCAAATTCTCCCAGATGTTTCTTTTTCATCTTCTTCTATTTTTCCTTAAAAGTAGGAAAAATAAACAGCCATCCAAATTAAATTCCTACTTTATAGGAAAAATATGCAATTATTCCCTGGTTTTTGCCCGATTGTAAATCTTTTCCCAAATTCACCACATGGGAAAAAACCGGGTAAAATATGCACCTGTATGGATACTCATCATTGGCTGCCTGGCTTATTTAGCAGCGAAATGGACAGATTTGTCTTTGCCATTTTTCTGGGACGAACTGGGAGTGTATGGGCCAGGAGTATTATATATGTTAGATAATGGCCCGGGTTTATTGCCTTCTGCTTTAGATCCGGAGTTGTCGAGAGGGCATCCACTGCTATTTTACTTTTTGTTTGCAGCATACAGCAAACTCTTTGGTTACAGCCTTTTTAAGATTCACCTTCTGGCAATCTCTATTTTTTTTGCGCTTGTTGGTGTAACATATAGAGTAGGGGAGAAGGTACTCAATTCCTGGTGGGGGATGTTTGCCGGTGGTATTTTGCTGGTCTCACCAAATATCTTTGCCTCTTCAGCAATGGTCCTCCCAGAAATTTTGGTAAGTTTATTTACTTTACTGAGCCTTTTTGCTGCTTATCAAAAGAAGTGGGGGCAGTATATGGTTTGGGGTTCTTTGCTTTTATTGACAAAAGAGTCCGGAATTGTTGTTCCCATGGCAGTATTTGGATACATTCTCTTATTCGAGAAAAATCAGAAAATCAGACTTCTTCTTTATTCGCTGATTCCCATCGGTGCTTTCATTCTGTTTTTAGTTATCCAGCGTTTTCAAAACGGTTGGTTTCTGTTTCCCTATCACACAAGCCTGATTTCGTTTGATTGGGAAACCATTTGGAGAAAAGTACAGATGTTATGGGAAGCTTTATTTATTGAGCAGGGCAGGATTGGCTGGACAATCATTCTGGGAACAGGTATCATACTGGGAGCAAGAAAAAAAATCCATCTCTGGCATCAGTTAACCGGAATCTTTGTTATGGGATATTTGCTCTTTTTTCTGATCAACTTCTTCATGGATCGTTACCTGACATTATTATTTCCATTAATAGCGATCGGATTGGGGGCGAGTATATGGGAGATTTCACAATTATTTCCATCAAAATGGAGAAGCCTTGTTTCTATAAGTTTGGGAGTAATCATGCTCCTGTTACCTCTTTTCTTCTTCTCTACAAATGAATTCAAATATGATCAGGATGTAAATTTCCGGAATATTGTTGCGATTCAGAAGGAAACAACCACTTTTATAGAGAATGAAATTGATCCTCAAAAAACGGTTTTTGCTAATTTCCCCTTGTACAATGGCTTGTTAGATCCGCGATTTGGTTATAGAAAAAATCCCTACCACATAAAACCCGTCATCCGGATGAGTGAATCTCCGGATTATATTGCGATTTTCAGGCCAGGTGATATTCCACCGCATCAGACAGATTCGATGACAGTCATTTTTGAGAAAAAGGTAGATTTTATTGAGGTCAGGGTTTGGGGAGGGGAATAAATATCTCCCAGTAGAGTAGATAACTGGCTTTTAGGTCCGCAAATGATTATCAATCCCTCTGTGTCTCCGCGTCTCAGTGTTTTATCTTAAGAGACAGACTCTATATAAAGGAAACCCTGACTCTTGAAGCGATATATTTCAAAAGCCAGGGTTGAGAAAAGTTAATGATCTTATTATCTGTGATTAATAAGTCCAGTCTATCTTGCATTTACAAGACGTATTAGCCTTACTAATATCATGTTACGCATTTAGTGATTAGGAGCCAGTATCAGAAAGATGCTGGTTTTTTTTGCTAATTGGGTATCACAATTTTTTCAGATCTATCTGCTCCGGTTTTAAAATAGCAGCCTTCTATATCATCATCTTCGTTATAGGTAAAAATTCCTGTATAAAATTGACCGCTTGCATTTTTACCAACAGCTTTTCGCACTTTAAGGCCTGAATCCAATGTTGTTTTTTCCAAAAGTTCGTCAAAAACGATTTTTCCGGCACGGGTTCCATTTACAGTAAGATTGTGGCCGCTACCTATATAAAATTTGGGATGACAATACTGAATGTTTACGCTTCCGCTACCACAAGCAGAGACTTTCGTCCAACCGCCAGAAACAGAAGTTTCACATCCTTTGACAATTAAATCATCACATACCTGTGCCTGAGAGAATGAAATAAAGAGCAGAAAACAAATCGATAATCCTAATTTAAGTTGCATACAATTTAATAGTTTTGTTTGAAAAATTTGCTAATAATTAAATTATGAAAATAGAATATAATAGATACATTAATCAATTTTTTAAATGAAAATATTTTGAATAAGAAATAAATCGGCTTGATCCGGCAGATTCCAAATCAAACCAATATTTATACAGAAAAAGCTTTATTTTTATCCATTCGTCATTATTTTTTTTAGTCATGCAGAGATTATTTATTACCTTGATGAATATTTTTAGATATGGAAAATAGTTATTACCATAAATAATATTTTTAATATCCATAAATGAAAAATACGTTCAACTTATTAATTATTTTCTTATAAAATTATCTGTTCAAATAAATATACTTAATAAAAAATAAGGCATAAAATTTGTAATACTATCTTTGATTTTAATATCTCGACTCTCAAAATGTATAATACTAACTTTTTCAACAACAAAGAAACCCCTGATATTATTAAAGGGCTTTTATAACTTCTCTGACACTTCTTCCGAATTCATTCCTGTATTGCTTATAATCTGTCCATGTTTTCCCTTTAAGGATAAATTAAAGTGTAAAAAAACGATCCTATTGATTAAATATCAATAAAGCTGTCTATTTTGTATTTAGATAGCTGGTACAATTTGAAAACATAATGATGATTTGATTCTGACCGATAAAATTGATTGGGAAGAATTAAAACAGCGAAAGGTAAGCCATCTACAAAACATTTTTTTCATGAAGTCGACCTACCTGGAGATGCATAAATCCCAAAGTTGGTGGGATTATGCACGAATTCTGACAGTTTTTGCCATAACTGGCACTACTTCCTCATTTTTCCCTAAATGGATTATGCCTTTAACCGGCCTGGAGAAAGGACTATTATTCTGGCTGGTTTATGTGCTGATGATTACACCCATTTACTTTACTCTGCTACTTGTTGTAGCATTTATTTTTGGAAAATTTCAGTTTTTCTTTGATTACGAAAAAAAGATGATTCAATGGATACGTCAAAAAATTCAACTTTTTTCTTTTAAGCAAGGAACTGCAATAGTTGAGCAAACGTCTTTTCCTTCCCATCTCGAAGAGATTATTAATAATGATTTTAGCCATATTGACCAATTTCAGGTATTTGAAAATCTGGTAACCAACTGGCTGACGAAGGAAGATATCCTCATTAATTCAACCCATAAATGGCAATCCGGAGATGAAAAAAAAGCATTCTGTCGGCTAATCGCAAGGTCTTTATATAATGTAGAAAAAAGTGAGGGGAGGAAATATTTACAAAGAAAAGAGTTTGAACAACTGGTTAAAGATTTTCACGATGACACATTTGCGTTAAAAGTCAACCATCATTCAGCAATCACTTTTAATCAGGAATCAGAGGAGTATATTTTTGCACATCCATCGTTATTCTCCTATTTTTTAGCTGCAGAAGCATTTGAAAATCCATCATTTTTAATCCTGGATCCACTAAGGGGAAAAAAGAAAGCTTTCATCTTTTTTCAACAAATGGTCCTGCGTACTTCTATGCAGGAAATCGCGGGAACAATAATGTCCAGGGAAGATAAAAACGGAAGTACAGATATGTTTTTCAAAAAATTTCACATGGGAAAGTACCTGGTTACGGTGGCTGATTACCGCCTTTATTGTGAAATGACAGGTACAGAAATGCCTGTGATGCCGTCCTGGGGATGGCAGGAAAATCTCCCGATTGTCAATGTGTCATGGTTTGATGCTATGGATTATTGCCAATGGCTTAGTCAGCTTACGGGGCTTCACTATCGTCTACCTACTGTTTCTGAATGGGAATTTGCGGCAACGGGAGGCGACTCCCAGGTTGGGAAGGATGATTTTGCAGGAGGCAAGGATTTGAAAGAGCTCGGCTGGTATAACAAAAACTCTGATCGGCAACCTCACCCGGTAGGTAAAAAGAAACCCAATAAAATTGGCATTTACGATCTGTCAGGAAACGTTTGGGAATGGTGTAAAGATATCGACGAAAGCTTCCATTCTGATGATTCTGATGAAAAGGATTGGGATCAATACACATCCATTAAAGGAGGAAGCTGGCTAAATGGAAAAGATTCCTGTAAAATCCATATCAGTGGAAAAATGCATAAATCAACTTGTAAAAATATGATTGGTTTTCGGGTAATGGTAACCGATTGATGGATTGGGAATTGGATACAAATAAAGAATCCGGTCCCAAAAAAATCAACGCATACCCAAAAGCTAATGGTTTAAAAATTAAATATTTAACAGCAATTCAAATTATTTATTAATCATCTCTTTAAATGACAATTGAAAAACAATTAACAGAAACTCTTGCTAATGTACCTAAGGCTGTAGCTTGTGGAGTCGTAGATATGGCCAGCGGATTGGTCCTGGGAATTAAGACAACAGGCAATCAGCCAGAGGAAGTATTTGACCTTTTGGGGGCAGCAACCAAAGATATGTTTGAAGGAGACAATGTAACTGCCATTGAAGATATCTTTAAAAAAGCCAGAGGTGTAAAAGACCCTGACCTGCGTTATTTCCAGGAGATTGTGGTTTTTTCTAATAACCTGGTTCACTATTTTGCACGTACCAAGGACAATCCAGCAGTGGTTTTCTGTGTACTTTCTCCTGCTAATGTAAACATTGGGTTATTTTTGCTTAAGTCAAGAGCTGAAGCGCAAAAAATAACTGTTTAATCACCAGTATATTTAAAATGGAAAAGCTGCAGTCCTTTTGGATTGCAGCTTTTTTACTTTTGGCCATTAGCCATGATTTTTAGATAAAAACCAAAACCATAGGTTAATGACCAACCTGATCGGTACAATTTTCGCAAAAAACTGTTCCCAATCGTTTGTGATATCTTATATTTTCTCCCTCTTTGATTTCTCTCATACAGGTATCGCACAACATTTCAAATTCAGCGATAGCCTCCTCAAATCGATTGGAAGGCAATATCACCCCGTCCACAATTTTCTCCCAGGGATGATTCTTGACAATTCTGCTTCTGAATTGCTCATGGAGGTCCATCCATTTTTGGATCAGAGATTCGGAAAGACCAAAATTTCTCAATGATTCAGCAAAAAGATTTTCCCTGTAATCAAATAAATCATCTGTAATGACCATCCAGTGGTGAGCATTTCTGGGTAGTTCTCCAACAAATGATTTGCTACCTGTAAATATGTCCTGTAAAAAACTGTATTGTTTTTGAATGGCCCGGTCAATGGTGGTATGTTCAAAAAACACAGCCAGGCGATGATCCCTGTACACTTTTCCATAAAAATCTTCAAGAATCTGATTCAGGAGTTTTCCGTTTTTTAAAGCGCCCCATAACTCCTGGTCAGGAGAAAACTTTTCCAGGATCTCTCCTTTAAACTCATAGGATTCTTTTTCCTGTAATGGTGCAGTAGGGGAGGAGAGGCTGGTTTCTTCCCAGTTGGGGTTGTAGGATTCAATATGAATGTTTTCCTCTTTTACTCCATATTGGCGAATGGCCTGGGCGGTATCTGTAACCACATTGTCTGAGCCACAAATGTATATCTGATAATTTTCCTCCAGAGCATGATTCCAAATAGCCATGGAGGTGCTTCTTCCTGATAAATATCCTTCAGGAACCACATCTCCTGAAATACAGGGGAAATAGAAAAGCTGATCATATTGTTTTTCCATATCTAACAATAGATCATGTAAATAAAGGTTTTCTGTACGACGACCTCCGTGATACAGAAAAATATTTCCTTCATGTTGGTAAACTTTAAGTGCCTCTCGAATCACCCCGATCAGTGGAGATAAACCTGTGCCCGTTGCTATCAAAAGCAAATTTTCTTTCTTATAATCCGGACTATAAACAAGCTTTCCTGAGGGAGGAAGAATATGAATTTCCTGCCTTTCCCATAATTCTGAAAAAATCCAGGTTGAAAACTGCCCTCCGGGAATATGTTTTATGTGAATTTCCAGAAATGGATCTAATTCATGGACACTGGCCAAAGAATAGGGCCTTGTTTCACCAGTAGCCGGGTTGATAATAGGGATATATTGTCCGGCCTGATACCTGGGAAAATTTTCCACCTCAAGCACTAACCTGCATACATCAGGTTCTATGATTTCCTTTTCAACGATTTTTGCCTGGAAAGAAATATGCGTTTTTTCTGGAATGGAAATATGTAAATCGGTCTCTGGTGTAACAGCACATGGCAAAAAAAAGCCTTTTTCTATGAAATTGGCAGAGAGAGTATTGGCAAATTTTTGCCGGACTTCTCCTTCTTCGAGTTTCATGATACAGGTTTGGCAAGTGCCATTCCTGCAAGAAAAAGGAACCTCAATACTGTTTCGCAAAAGGGCGTCCAGGATAGTTTCTTCGGAGTTAGTTATAGCAAGTTTATCATTAAAATAGATTTTGCACATCCTTATTTATGGTAATGCTCGATCTTATAGTTACCAATCGAATTAAGGGGAAAAACTATGCCAGTTTTACGCAAAAGACCTATAATCTCACCAATTCGAGTAAAGTACCGTAATAATCCTCTTCAATTAAACGAGCTTTCAGCCACCCGTAAAAACCTACTTCCTGAATATCTTCCTGCTCCATGGGTAAAAAATTGAATGAGACCTGTACATCTTCGTAAATGTCAGCAAAATTACCATTGGGGTGATTGACCATTCTCTTAATAAAAGAAAGGTAAACAACCAGTTTTTGATAGGCGGGCATAGCCAGAATTTTTTTGTAATTCCTTTCTATTGAGCGAATTCGGTTGTGAACCAGGTCATAATTTCCCAGTTCATACTGAAGAATAAGCTCGCTGAGATTTTTCTTAATAATCCATTCTTTGCCCATTTTTTTCTCCATCCATTTGTCAGAGTGATTCATTTCCAGATTGCATCGAATGGATTGGCTGTAATTTTTCTTAAGAAAATGATAAAATCCCAGATTCAGATAGGCATTAAGGGTATCCCTGTTTTTTAATTTCAAAGAATCGTCGGCAAGCATTTTTTCAAGAATTTCAATCGCTTCATCCAGACGGTAGGAATACATATAATTGGCCGCCCTGAGCATGGCGTATTTAGGGAAGAAAATTTCAAAATGGCTTTTTCGGTCTTCCATCAGAAGTTTATACATCCGGTCCAGATAGGAATTGGATTCATCAAACTTTTTGTTCCGATAGAGTACATGGGCAATCATGTAAAGAAGCTTCAGGTGAAAACTATGATGATGTTTGGAAAAACCTTCATGTTCCTCAATCCGGTGATACCCTTTAATGATGACAGATTCAAAATTATAAAAGTCCTTTTTTGCAATAACTGAGCTACGGGTAATATTCATCAAATTGTAAAACAAGCGTGGACGGGTAGATACGGCATGGCTAAGTCCATAGGTTTCAAGCACTTCATCAATGGTTTTGTCAAACTCAGGATCTTGTCCTTTTAGTCTGACTTGAGCAAGTTTGTGGGTAATCAGGCTATTGGCAATAGAGGCCTTTTCTTCCACATCCGCCATCTTTTTATTAAGCGTCCATTTATGAAGAATTTTTTTCAAATCATCAGCAGGTTCTTTATCTGAATGTTCTATCTGAAGATTATAAATGGTATTCAATAAATCATACTGCTCGTGTTGAAGGGCATTTTTTTCTGCTTTTCGGATGATTTCCCAGGCAAGATGATCTTCTCGTTTGCTTAATAAAAATCTGGAAAGAGAAATCATTCCCATGACAGAAGAGGCTGTGGTATTGTCTTCATCCATCCTTTTGAGCATAATAAATTCCATCAGATGTTTCATTAATCGCTTTCTCAGGGCGTGATAGGCAACCTGATTTTTTGAATCAGGATAAAGAATTTTTACCATTTCCTGAGGATTATAATCCTTGCTTTTTTGCAGAATCTGGAACAAATGGAGATCCTTTCTTTTTTTCTTTTTCTTTTGACGCTGAATGAAAAGTCCCAACTCACGTTGGTCGTCAGAATTAAGGGTAGAGATAATTGTCTTTAGTTTGTCCATTTTGGCGGTTTTTCTCCTAGATACTACGAATAATAAAAAAAGGTTGGAAAATGAAACTTTTTTAAAAGTCTGTTTTTGGAAGTTTTTACTAATTGATAACCAGTAGCTTAAGAATTATTTCACCCAAATAAGAAAGTCTGATTTCTCAACACGAATCATTAGTCCGATTGAAAAAAAAGGGGAGAGCAAAACTCTCCCCTAAAACTAATCAACAATTGCCATCACCTGGCCCGCACCAACGGTACGCCCTCCTTCACGAATAGAGAAGCAGGCTCCATTCCTCAATGGATTGATTTTACCCACTTTGCATCGCCGTTCAGGGAGCCAAGCGCAGAGCCTTTATGATCGGAGTGTGTGTTATCTCCTTCAAACTTTACTTATTTTTTTGGATAGGGTATGCAATCGCCCTATGAGCGGTATTTTCTTTTAGAAAGAGTATTTTTTCATTAGATTGTTACATCGATTAATTTAAAGTTCTGAATTGTGAATTCGGCTGAAATAGAAAAAATACTTGCAAAAATTGGAAGAGAAAAAAAGTTATGTGAAATACAAAAAAGACTAAGTCAAAAGGTTAGAAAGCCCTTTTTTGATGAAAAAATAGAAACTCTCGAGAAACAAGAAAAATACTGGAAGAAGAAACTAAAAAGAGTAAGTAAAATAAAGGAAAAACAAACAATTTTGATACCATGGACGAATATATTGTTCGCCAATGGATTTGTCAACGTAGACATTAACGGAAAGTACTACAGTAAAAGCCTAAAAAAGTCCCGAAAATCTTTTAATTATCTTAAGCCATTGCTTTATAAGTTAGCCGCTGATTTAGAAGTAGTTCTATATGAAAACTCAGTTGTTCAAATTACAAACTTAGAAGAACTAGAAAAAGTAGTTGCTTTTTTGGAGATCAAGACTATCTTAAATCATCTTTCTTCTTTGTCCATTGCCCAAACTAGGGAATTGAGCTTGTTATATAAATATATATCAAAAGGAATTCCAGAATTATGTTTCCCTAAGTCGAAAAGTAAATATTTGGAATTCTTAATTAATTCTCAAGTAGATCAAAAAAGAATAATACCGATTCAGGAAATTTTCTTGAGAGATGAGGGAAATTATATTGAGGATGGATTTCTTTTTACAATTGAGGGATCTAATTGCTTACTTATCATTTGGGAGAACATTAACATAGATAGGGCTACATATGTATTTACAACAAGTAGTCAAACATATGCAGAAGATATACAAAATGTATTTGATTTAGCTTTGGCCAAGATAAAGAATAAGCGAAGTCATCTCCATTCAGATAAAGATTTTTGGATGAAAAATATTCCTTTATACAAGATTGTCAATCACACTAATTTGTTTGATTGGAAGACAAGTCTAAGATATTAGTCTTGTCCTGGAAAGTGTCTTATAATATATATTATGTTAACTATTTATGATCAAACTCTACTCTATCCCTTTTCACTCAATCTTAAAAAACAACCTATAAAAAGAGTCCCCAGTAAGCATAAGCTAACTGGGGACTCACTTTCAGAAATTTCCTCTTTTAGCTGGAAGTAATACTTATCTCATAACTTCCGCCTGAACCAGATACAGTTACTGTATAGTCAGTTCCATCCGAAATGGCACAAATTCTTGTTGCTACTGCTTCCTTATTACTTTCGGTCCATGCTGCTACCACACATCCCCCCGCTGGCGGGGCATTTGTGTTATCAGAACCGCTAGGAGGAGCAGTTCGTCGTTTTTGAGAATTTTTGTCATAGCCAAATATGCCAAACTGCATACGTGAGGTTGTTTCGTTTTTAAATGTTACTTTTGCCATTTTGTAATTTTTTAGTTTAGTTTTTTGTAAAACACATCCTTTAATGCCTTTAAAACTCAAAGGTTACCCCTCCCTTTCTTTTTTTTCTAAACTTTTAAAAAATGACACATTACGCAAAACGGATTATTTCACATTGAGTTAAAATATACTTTATCCATGAAATGCATCTTTGGAGTACTGGATGTCTCTGGAATATTTGATTATTAAGTAGAGCCGGCGGGTTTTTGACCTCCGGCTTTTTCTTTTACCAGTTTTGTTTAATGATTTGATTTACGATCGGGAAATTTTCATCCTTATCCCCTACTCTTTCTTTTTCCTCCAGAAGATCCTTTTTCATTTGGGAAATAATATTGCTGTATTTCGGATTGCGATATTGATTTATATTCTCATGTGGATCGTCCGATAAGTCGTAAAATTCCCAGGATGGATCTGTTGTTTCGCTATGAGTCCCAGGTAAATCTAATGGCTGTCCATAATAAAAAATCAATTTATACCGATCATTTCGCAACCCAAAATGAGCTGGCCTCTGTTTTTGGTGAAGCCAATAACGATAATACATTTGTGTGCGCCAATCCTCCGAACTTTTCCCTTGTAAATTTTTCCGAAAGCTCCTGCCTTGCATATATCCTGGCTGGGAAAGCTCTGCATAATCTAAAAACAGTGGCGCAAAATCTGTATTGAGAATCATATCATCCAGCTTTTTCCCTGCCTTAATTTCCTCGGGAAAACGAATAACAAAAGGCATTCTTAATGATTCCTCATACATCATCCGCTTATCCATAAACCCATGTTCTCCGATAAAATACCCCTGGTCAGAAGTGTAAATAACAACCGTATTTTCTGTCTCCCCTACTCTATCCAGCCAATCCAACAGTTTCCCGATATTATCATTAATCGCAGCTCCGGATCTCATAAAATCTTTGACGAATTTTTGATACACTTTACGCCTCGCTTCGATGGAATCAAGCCCTTCTACACTAAAAGAAGGTCCTGGATATCGATTCCCCTGATTCATTTCGTAGCGATTTTGCAAAATTTCCAGCACCTGCCCGGAGAATACCCTTCCACTGGTTTGAGTTCCAAAATCCAGCAGATTTTCTGGTTCAGGAACCAAAACATCCGAATAAAGCTCCTTGTATCTTTCAGGATAATCAAAGGGTTCGTGGGTTGCTTTAAAATGACACATTAGAAAAAAAGGCTGGTCATTTTTTCGATTCTCCAGCCATTCCACTGCCAAATCACCAATTACATCAGCAGAAAAGCCTTTGTATTCTTTTCCTTCTTCCCAGTTTTCTGCTGTTTTCAGTATGGGATTATGGTATCTTCCCTGACCAGGGAGAACATTATAATAATCAAAGCCGGAAGGTTTTTCTTTCAAGTGCCATTTACCGATAATCGCTGTTTCGTAACCTCCTTGCTGTAAGATCTTCGCGACATGATCCTTTTCTGGATCCAACCCCTCAGAGAGCGTATAAACGCCGTTTAAGTGGCTGTATTGCCCTGTGAGAATTGTCGCCCGGCTAGGTACGCAAATGGAGTTTGTGCAGAATACATTGTTCAGGAGAGTCCCTTCTTCAGCCAGCCGGCGAATATGATGGTTTTGGACAAGAGAGTCCAGCACTGATCCATAAAGCCCCCAGGCCTGGGAGGTATGGTCATCTCCCAGGATGAAGAGGATGTTGGGGGGAGATTGAGGCGTTTTGCATCCAAACCATCCTCCTCCAAAAAAAACGAAGGAAAGAAATAAGACTCGAAGAATCATTAAGAATTGTCAATGTTTCTAATGGTAATCCCTCCCAGGCCTCCTTTATTTTCTTCTTTTTTCTGCTCTACAATCGTTGAAGTCTCCTTGGGTTTTTTCTTTTCTTCCCACTTTGGTTCCAGTTTAGACATTTGCTCAAAAAGCAGATGAATTTTAGTCAGAAAATTGTCCAGAGTTGATACTGAATCTGCAATATCTTCATGGGAATATGGCAATGTGGATATTTTCCTGAATCCCTGTTCCAGTTCTGCCGGACTGAGTTTTGTCCAAACTTCAAAAAAGTTCAATAGTCTTTGTTTGTGTGCATCCTGAAGCAGGTTAAGGATTGTCTGGAAGAAGGAAGCAAACTGAACAAAATAATTGACAAGATATACAGGAGGCTGATCAGGGATTAGCAATCGAAACGGACCTAAATGCAAAGCCAGGTATTTTCCAATTTCATCTCCCAACGTACGCATGGGAATGGCTACACTGGAATCCCACTCCCTGATTTGTTTCTCATCTATATTCTTGACGGTTTTAATCGCGTTTTCATGAATTTTGATCAATTTATCCCGAAGTTTGATGTGTATTTCAGACAAAACAGGATTACTTCTCAGGTTAATGCATGGAGGAACAAAATATTTAAGCCTTTCGTTTTCATCAGTTTTCTCATAAGGCAATAAATGAAGGTTTGATGCTTCAAGTTGAAACATCCCTATGAGTAGTGTATTTGAGCCGCTTATTGCTTTATTGCTTCCTTTAGGCAATAACTCTAAGGTATATTTTGGAATGTTATAGGGAAGGCGGGTACCTGTTTTCGCTGTTTCTGACGGATCAGGAATTCCAATCTCCTCAGGCTCATGCGGGTGTATATGCAAAAGAATTGCCCATAAACCCTCTGGATGAGGGCTGGATTCTCTTTCCATCTTGGGAATATCAGGCGTAATTTTCACATTCAATTCAGGAAATATATCAATAACCCACCCGCCTGGCGTTACAGCTTTACAATGTTTGACATGTAATGAATTTACAGAAGCATCCCAATCAAGCTCATAAATCCACTGATTATAAGCATCGGGAATCAGGCCATACTTATTGGCATTAATATACAAACCCGCTGGTTGGGCGATTCGGGAATTAATTGATTTTTCCAACTGCTGGAAATGATTGCTATTGATGAGCATCCCATCCACCCAGTTTACTGCTAAATGTCTTTTTTCAAATTGATCCATAAGTCTTGGCTTTATCTTCTCCCAATAATTCGAATTTCTCCGATTGAACCAGAATCTTTCTGTTGATTTCTCTCAGGTTTGATAATTCGTTCTGCAAATAAGGTTGTGTATTCTATTTTGATATCATTCTGAAAAAGGCTTAAAAAAGGATCCAGATATTGTCTCTTTCTACTATCTGGATTGGGAAAATAATAAAAAACCCAGGCAATCTTCTCTCCTACTCCATTTTCGTTGAGATCTTCAATTCGGGAAGAGTTTTCGCTATTATAATCCATAAAGAACTTCTGAAAAAATGTTCCTAAAGAGGCCTGAATGGGTATAATCACTTCCGCCCGAACCGGAAGCAAAGGCGGCGCATCCTTTGGCATAAACCTTGGCGACAGTTCGACCCTCATATTCATCTGCTGCATATCATCAAAATCGGGTTTATCGCCAAACGGGTCGTATTCCCAGTAATTATATTGAGGTTCAGGGACATTGCCCCAAAAGTCATGGCTTTTCAACATCATCCACGGGACGACTGCGGCAAAGGCATTAAACGTAAAGGCGGAATGCAATCCCTGCATATTAAAGGCATTAAAAACCAGAAAAAATCCCAACCCTCCCATACAACAAGCGCAAATAATGAATAATAATTCAGGAACAAAAGACTCACGGCTACTCCATTTTTGATTTTTTAGCATATTTCTCGTCAGAAGCATGCCCCAACCAGTAGCCATTAAAAAACACAGAAAAAACCACCAACCACTGCCGCTTTCCATCGAAGCCCAGCCAATAATTCCTGAAATCGCTCCTACCATAAAGATAAGAATAAAGCCCTTCAACACCTTCCCTGCCTTAAATTTTCGGTTTTTTTGTAAGGTAAAATAAAGCGCAATAAAACAGCCAATAAATCCGAGAATCAGGAGAATTAAAAAAGCCCAGTCTCCTTCGGTTAAAGAAAAATTATTTTTAACCGCTGAGATCATAGGTCCAAATATTTTTTTGACTATTTTCATCATAAGCTTCCTAATTTAACATGCTGGATAATTTGTTTTTTTCCCCCCTTAACCTTGAAACCTCTGATCTCATACTGATGGCCTCTGCATTTTCGATTCCAGACAATGAGGCTTCAGCATCTGTCAGGCTTTTATCAATAGAACCAGAATATGTGCTCACAATGGTTTGATAGCTTGGTTTGAGGTTATTTTTAAACCAGCTTTTGTCTTTTTGAGAACTAATGCTTTCAATAAAACTTTGCGTTACGGTAAGCATGCCCTGGGCAGAAGACAAATGCATTTGCGCTACTTTCAGCTTCTTTTGAGTGCCTGCCTCATTGACAGCCTTATTTTTTTCCTCAACAGCTTTGGCCACAGCTTCATTTTTCTGATCATTCATAAATGCCTGAATCTGACCCTCCAGTTCAGCAATTTTATCATTTTTTGCCTGAACTTCAGGAGAAACACTTTGATTTACCTCTCCAGCTCCTGCTACTTCCGGGACAATTGCTGCAATACCAATAATGCTTTTTCCTCCCATAGTAAATGTTCCTCCTGACTCATTTAACTTTACATAGGCAATATCGGCCTGGGAAACCAGGGTTTCCAGGATTTGTAAAAATACGATATCAAGGTCTTTGCCATCTGTCGGACTCATATTTTTTTCATAATAGGACTGATAATTACGAAGACTATCAGAGAGTTTGGCCGCTTCAATAGCAATATTATTTAAAGCATCAAGATAACCTTGTTTGGTAAGATCTTTTCCCTGGGCACTGGGGTGAAGACTATCATGGAGAATGTGCTGGTCATTAAACAAGTCTACAATCTTTGGGTTTAGCTTTTCCAGCCTTTCAGCCATCTCGGCAGCGATTTTGTCATTTTTTTTTAATGCATCAAAGTCTTTCTTCTCATCTGCACTCAAGGTACCATTTTTCAATACCATCCCTCCCAGCAAAATACAAAGCAGAGCAAATCCCATTGCGCCGTATAGGCCCCAGAATTTTGTTATTGCTTCTCTGCGTTCAGGTTCATTTATAGGTATCATAGCTGTATGATTAATTATCTTTTATTTATTGGGAATAAGTAATTTTTTGAAGTTTGTTGACCAAAGAGTCTTTTAAAATAAGGAAACGTTCCCTTTCTTCTCCTTCCAAAGCAACCGGACCAGGTAGCTTGACCTGTTCCGGATCTATCGGCTCCTTGTCTTTTCGAATATGGAAACACACGTGTGGCCCCGTAGCATCTCCTGTTTGACCTACCAGACCAATGGTTTCTCCCTGGCGCACCCGATAGCCTGGCCTGACCTTTGGCGGAAAACTATTTTCCTGCATGTGCAGGTAAAGTGTCTCATAGCCATTATCATGCTTCAGCTTTACATAATAGCCATTATGCTCTCTATACCTGGCATCCACAACCTCACCATCTGCAACGGCCATAATGGGAGAACCCGCTTTGGCTGCATAATCGGTTCCATAATGAAATTTTGTTTTTTCCTGAATCGGATGAGGCCTTAACCCGAATTTGGATGAAATACGCGAATAATTCACCGGGGCTTTCAAAAATGAATTTTTCAGGAAGTTTCCATTTTGATCAATATAATTCCATTGATGATTGTGATAAAACCGAAATGCGTAATATTCCCGTCCAGGCGTTTCTAATAATACCGCATCTAACGGTCCTACTGATTTGAGTGCATTATCAATATAATTCTCCTTATAGATGAATTTTATTTTACTATTTTCTGGTAGATGATACAGGTCAACAGTCCACGCAAGCGCGGAATCCAGCAATAACCCAATCGAATCAGGCATCAACCGTTTTCTTTCAATAGTGGTTTTCAGGGAGTTCTCGATCCGTACATTCAGGCTCTCTTCTTCAGTCCTTATGTCTCGTTTTACTTCTTCAAAATAAAGGCTGTCTTTAAGGCCAAATACCCAATACTCATAAGGATCAGGTTCAAAAATAAAGTAAGAAACGTCCTTTTCCCCTCTTTTTTTCAGGAATGCTATTTTGCTGTTGGCAGGAGGATTACGCAGCAAATCCATATTGGGAACAGATGATAAGACTCTATTCAACTCTGCAGAACTAAGTCCCTGTTTGGCAATCATGTCTCTCGGAGAGGCTGCGCCTTTTTGGTAAACCAGATATACAGGGTCTTCAAAATCATCCAGAACAAAACCGAAGAAACTTTCTCGTTTATCAACTTCCTGGCTTCTGTAATCAATCGTAGAATCAGGCTCTACAACAGGAGGGGTATATTTCCGTTCATTTTCAGGGTCAGGCCTGGTACTTATATAAACGACAACGCTAATCAGAATAAATCCCAATAAAACTCCCGA
>JAGQVA010000098.1 GCA_020438265.1 Bacteroidota bacterium | reverse complement strand
CTGATAAGGATGGAGACGCAGTTGGTGGTACTGTCAATTTTGTTATTAAAAAAGCTTCGGATGAGTTTCGCGGTTCTGTAAAATTACAAGGTGGTTACAACAGTCAGCAAAGTGAGTTGGGACAGCCCAGGGGCAGTTTTAATCTCAGCAACCGCTTTTTTAATAAAAAACTGGGAATCATTCTCACAGGAAACTTTCAGCGGGCGAATAGAAGTTCGGATGTACTAAATGCTACTTATACTCAAAATGGGGTCGACATGGAGGGACGATCCAAAATATTTGTAACAAACCTCAATCTCTCAGACCGCCTGGAAACCCGATATCGCTACGGAGGCAGTCTGGCGATGGACTGGGATCTGAAAAACGGAAGCATTGTTTTGAGTAGTTTCCTGGGACGTACGGAAAGAGAGGAATTTCGACGACGACGACGATACAGAATCAGTGCTGCTTATCAGGAATACGACGTCAGAACCCGGGAAATCAATACATTTCTATCCAGTAATTCTTTAAGCGGGACTCATAACCTGGGATTTCTAAACCTGGAACTTAGCTGGCGGGCATCTTTGTCCCTGACTGATCAGGATCGTCCCTATACTCATGAAGCACGTTTCCGTGAACTGGCAGCTTTTCGGGCCGATATCGTTGAAGACAAGGGACCTGAGTTAATTCCGGAAGGTGCCAAAAACCGTATTGATCAGACCTGGTTTAAGGATGCTTACCTGGATGTAGATGATATCAGGGACCGAAATACAACGACTCAGGTTGATCTTAAACTCCCGTTTAAATGGAAAACCCTGGTAGAAGGTTATCTCAAATTTGGAGGCAAATTGAGAGATAAATACAGGTTCAGAAACCTTGACCGGGACTGGACGAAGTTCGATGGAATCAATGATATCATTGCAGATCATCCGGGTCAGTTTGCGCTGGATAATGAAAACCGTATGCTGATGAGCAATTTCATTAGCGATTTTCAGCCTGATGATTTTTTAAAAGGAGAATATGAATTTGGTCCCGGACTGGACATTGAGGCGGTTAACCAGTTTGCAGAAGATTATCGGTCCTACTATACTTCTGACGGGCAATTTGACCTTCAGGATTACAGCGCTACGGAAAATATCAGAGCGGCTTATATTATGTCTGAGATATTTTTCTTCAACAAAAAGCTGATGATTTTACCCGGAGCAAGGGTTGAACAAACCCAAACCAGTTATAAGGGTTATTTTGGACTCCCCAACTCCAGCGGTGAAATTGGCAGCCTGAGAGATACGCTGGGAGGGCAAAACTATACTGAACTTCTTCCCATGCTTCACCTCAGGTATAAATTTGCCAAATGGGTGGATCTGCGACTGGCAGCTACCCGTACCCTGTCTCGCCCCAATTATTTTAATCTCGTTCCCTGGTACAGAATCAATGATTTTGAGACCTTTCTGGAGCAGGGAGAACCCAATCTTAAACACACCAAGGTCTGGAATTATGACGCATTTTTATCTTTCTATAACAAACTCGGACTAGTGACAATTGGTGCTTTTTACAAAGAACTTGAAGATATTGATTATATCCGGTCCAGCAAGGTCATTCCTGAGGGAAGAAGTATCACTTATGATCTCCTAAAACCGGAAAATGCCCCCGGAATCTCTACTGCGAAAGGAATTGAAGTGGAAATTCAGACCAATTTCCGTTTTTTACCCAGTCCATTTGACGGAATTTTGCTGGGTATCAATTACTCCAGGGTTTTCTCTGAAACATTTTTCCCGCTACTGGTCAATACTGTTAATCCCCTGCCTCCCTTCAATGCCATTTTCAAGGATACAGTGAGAACTGGACGTATTCCCGGCCAATCTGACCATATTTTTAATGCGTCTCTGGGGTATGAGAAAAAAGGCTTTACAGCCAGAGTCTCCTGTATTTATCAGGGAGCAAGTCTGGGATTTGTTGGACAAAGAGAAGAACTGGACGGTTATACAGATGAATTTTTCCGCTGGGACCTGAGTATGAAACAAAAGCTGGGAAATACAGGAGTTACCATTTTCCTTAATGTGAATAATATCTCCAATACCCCGGAACGAGAGTTTCTAGGAAGCAGATTATTTCCTACCCGAAAAGAATATTTTGGCTGGACCGGAGACCTTGGGGTCAATGTACGGTTCTGACCATGATTTAATTTTAATACCTTAACCTTAACCAAATTTTTATGAAAAAGTATTATGCTATTTTACTCACTTTGAGCGCCTGTTTTCTGGTTGGTATCAATCAGATGCTGGCTCAGAGAATGGTTTTTGTTCCTTCGTCCAACGCCAATGTTGGTGTCCTGAATGACAGCATATTTGGCGATACTACTGCAATGGGACAAAGAATTGACTCCAATACAGTTTATGTGCTGGAAAGAGGTGGTTTCTATCTGCTCAATGGATCAATTGAAAACCGCTTTCCTCTGACTATTATGGCCGAAGACGGAACAGGAGCCCGTCCGGTACTTCAGCCTGCCGATCCCGGAGGTGGATCTTCAAGACCTTTCAGGCCACGTGCCGACCTTACTTTGAAGGGACTTTACGTTACCAGTGCTGATAACGGCGGTGGGCTTAACACCCGAATCGTCAGGGTTAGTGGAGATGGAATAACCATTTCGCTGGATGATTGTCACCTGGATAATGACGGACAATCTGCTTTCCGCCTGGATGCAAGTGATGTCACACTGAAGATTACCAATTCTATTATCAGTAATATTGGCCGAAATACCAGTCCTGATAACGGAAGAGTGCTGGATGACCGTGGTAACCCGATAGACACCCTGATTATGGAAAATAACACTTTCTATAATATTACCAGCAGCATTATTCGCGACGACGGAGGAATCATTAACTACCTTTGGTACAACCACAATACAGCAGTCAATATTGGCCAACGTGGACTGGAAATCGGACCTGTGAAGGAAATGCGGATGACCAATAATCTGTTCTACAATACAGGCGTATTGGGTGCTCCCCCTAATGACATAGATGATCTTTGGATAATTAAAATTGACAGTCTGGGAAGTGATAGCATGGGAAATCCTATTTCTCAGTCGGTAGACCTCCGCAATAATAATTTTGTGCTTGACACTGCCAATCTGGACGCAGCTTATCCTGATACAATCAATTACCTTCCTCTTTGGAATGATGATGCACAAAGTTTCCTCACAGCTCAGGGAGTAGAATCCACCATTACGAGTGAATTGGTGACATTTGACAGTATGCCTTCACCTCCCAGTGATGTAATCATTTCTGTGTATGATACTTCTGCCACTCCTCTGGACTATGATATCGGTGGTGCCAGCGTCCTGAATCCGCTGACTTTTGATTTTCACTATGATACCGGCGACGCCAGCGCTACAGGAAGTACGGCAGGGCAGCCTTTAGGGGATCTCAACTGGTGGGGCCAGGACATTACAGCGATTGATAAAGACCTGGTGTCGAATGTAAAACTGACCAACTTCCCCAACCCATTTATGGAGCGTACAACTATTGCCTACGAAATCAAACAACCTGCTAACATTGAACTTCGCCTGTTTAACTCGGTAGGTCAGGCTATGGGAGTACTTTACCGTGGCAAACAGTTAGCCGGGGAATATAAAGTACAATGGACTCCGTCTAATTTACCAGCTGGTATTTACTATTATCAATTGAAGGTTGATGAAGTGGTGACTACGAATAAGATGGTTTTGGTTAGATAAGATCGAGATTTGAAAAACCCCATTGGCAGGAGTAACTGCCAATGGGGTTAATTTTTGGGTTCTTTTGACAAAAATTTCCAGTCAAACGCTTCCTTTAGCAATTCAATTAATTGCAAGATTTTTTCGTAACCCTTGTCAGATTTCCCTTCTTCAGCATAAAAACCAGCATAGCTTTCAGGATTTTGATATATCATCTGCTTTTTACCTTTTCTTGTCAGAACCTCAATAGTAAAAGCTTCGCCATCTCCTATTGCTAATAGAATACCTGTTTCATCTTCCAGTTTTTGATTCAATCTTTTTTGATCAGGCAAATCCAGTAATCCTTTTTCAATAATATTTCGCCATTTTGAAGGCCAGTCTTTAACCAGATTTACTGTGTCCAGAATGTATTCATCGAGGTTACAATATTCTTCATTATAGCAAAAATAGTCTAGTGATTGAGCAAACCACTCTTGATTTTTATAGTGAACAAGCCTGATCATTTTCGTTTGACCTGTAGCGTAGTTATCCCTCCAGATTCTAACTTCTATTTCTGAATCTTTAAATTTAGTTTTATTGATTCCCAAGCTTTTAAGATACTTTTCCGGGCGGAGTTTAACGATACGTTTGTAATCAATTGGAGGAATTTGAGCTTTTATTTGAGAATGAATTGACAGGGAAAATATTAATATTCCCCAGCAAAATAACTTGCTCATCTTAGCTTCTAAATATTTCCAAATATTCATCAAAAATATATTGTTTTCCTCTTCCTCTACCTTTGGTTTCCTTAATTATTTGAAGGCCTTCCAATTCTTCAATTAATTTATACACCGTTGGATAAGATAGCTCTGTGAGATCTTTAATTTTGGCTGCATCTATTAATGGCTTTTGATATAATTGTTCAATTACTTTGTATCCATTGCTTTGGCGTCCCCCTAATGAGTTCAATTTTTCGTTTGTCTTTTTTTGTAGCCTAAGAATTTTATCAAATGTATTAATGCTACTTTTGGCTGTCTCGGTTATTCCAACAAGAAAAAACTTAAACCACTGCTCTATATTATTATTTAATCGTGCATTCATCAAGTTTTCATAATAAAGCATTCGGTTACGTTCAAAGAAATCAGATAAATACAATACTGGTTTTTTTAATATACCTTTTTCAACCAGATATAAGGTTATCATTAGGCGGCCCACTCTACCATTTCCATCTAAAAATGGATGAATTGTTTCAAACTGATAATGAATAAGTGCAATTTTTAACAGATCAGGGAAGTAGTACTCATAACTGTGCGCAAATTTCTCAAGATCACTCATCAATTCATTTATTGACGTGTGGATAGGAGGAACAAATACAGCATCCCGCAAACTAGCTCCCCCAATCCAATTCTGACTTTTCCTAAACTCTCCGGGTAATTTATGTTCTCCCCTTACCCCGCTCAATAGTTGTTTATGTGTCAATTTTATTAACCGGGAAGAAAAAGGAAGCTCCTCCAAATTATGAATTGCACTATTTAAAGCTTTGATGTAGTTCTGAACCTCCTCCCAGTCGTCTCGCTTTTCCTCTATTACATCTTCCCGGTCCAGTAATGCTTCCTCTATTTCGGTCTTAGTTCCTTCGATTTTGCTGGATTGAGTTGCTTCTTTCAACACATGCATGGATATAAACAAATCAATATTGGGAATATACTCAGAATACATGTCTAAACGCCCAATCTGGCGATCAGCTCGACTAAGCAAATCGATTAATTCCATGTTATTTAATTGCCATTGTCGATTGATTTTTTCAGGTTCAAAGCTTTTATGTGTCCCCTGATTGATATATAATCCTGCTTTAAAAGCATCCATTTTACTACGCTTGTTCTAAATAAAAATAAGTTCTTCAATGTAAGTTTTTCACTAAAAACTTAAATAAAGATACTCTAAATTTAAATTTTTATCCATTTTCTTAAATAAAGATATTCCAAATTTAAGTTTTAGGCAATTTTCTTAAATAAGACTCTCTCTTATTTAACCTTTTGGCCAATTTGTTGAAAATACGAATGCTTACTTTTTCAATCTGATTAAATAGAAACAAGCCACTATATAAACCAAAACAAAACCTGAATGAATGATTATATCCGGATAAGGATTTCCAATAATCCAATCCTGGTTCATATCCCTGATTCCCGTCATTCCAATCCATAAGTGTCTAATGATCATGATTCCAGCAATCCAGATATTGACAGGAAAAGAGGCCTTTATCCCAATAAAACACACCAGAGAGGTTAATACATAAAAAGTGGAGAGACTGGATAATATCGCCAGGGTCAAAGGTTCGCTAGTCTGTGGGATTAAAAGGATTGTTCCAAAAGTTTCATGAGGAAAAAACCAGGAAGCCAGTCCAAAACCAAACGTTATGAGGAAGTCCAGAAAAAGCGTAATTTTCAGGAGGTTGCCAACTATCCTTTTCATATAATATGATTATTTTTGGATTAAGACAACTAAGTCTGACAACTGTTACAAGCAAATTTTTTATTCAATCCTCTCCAAAAACCTTTATTGAATGGATTGATTAGGCTGAATATTCATTGAAGACAGACTTCTCTCATCCATATCTTTTTCAGGAATCTTCATAAGAAATTTTGTTCCTACTCCAGGTTGGCTTTCTACCTCAATACTTCCTCCCATCGCTTCCAACTGATTTTTCACCATGTGAAGCCCCATTCCTTTCCCTTTTACGTGGAAATGAAAGCGTTTATACAGGCCAAAGAGTGATTCCCTATTTTGCTCAAGATCAATCCCAATACCATTATCTTCCACGCTAATCCAGGTATATCCGTCTGCTGCCCAGGACTCAACGCTAATCACAAGTCTCCGGCTCATATCCCTGTATTTGATGGCGTTTTCTATTAAATTATTAAAAATACTGCGGGCGTAGGGGCTAGTGGCACTGGCAAAGGTGGCCTCAAATTTTGTGTGAATCATTGCTCCAATGTGCTGAATATCTTCCTCATTTCTCTTAATCACTTCAGCAAAAAGTTCCTCCAGATTTACTTGTTGAATCTGATCAGGAGAGGTTTGTTTGACTTCCAAAATAGAATTAAGGTCAGTAATAATCAGATCAAGAGAATCAGCTGATTTTTGGAGATTCTGATTGAGGATTCTGATTGTATTCGTATCCAGATTTCCGGATTGATAAATTTCCACTAGTCCCTGTATATTGGCTACAGGAGCGCGAAGATTGTGGGAAGTGATATATGCAAATTGCTCCAGTTCCCGTACGTGAGCCTCAATCGTCTGATAACTTGCTCTCAGTTCCTGCTCAGCCGTGAGGCGATCGGTGATATCATTGAAAATACAGACAAAATGAGTAACCTCCCCCTTTGTGTTTTTAATCGGCGAAACTCTTACTTCATTATAGAATAATGAACCATCTTTTTTGTAATTCCGAACCGTAACTTTACAATCCTGGCCATGCTTCATAGCTTCCTTAATCGCACGAAACCCTTCTTGTTCGTAATCATTATTCATCAGAAACCAACACCCTTCTCCAATCACTTCAGGCATCCCATAACCCGTGATTTTCTCAAAAGCCGGATTACAATAGACAATGGGATTTTCTTCCTGAAGGGTATCTGTAATAATCATCCCGTTACTTGATGAGGCAATTGCTCTATCTTTTATCCTTAGATCCATCTCCACCCGCTTCTGCTCAGTAATATCCCGGGCAGCAGTGTAAAGAATTCCTCGCTCGATATCTGGCCTTGATACCCAGGAAAGCCATTTATATTCTCCGTTTTTACATTTTACCCGATTTTCAAATCCCAAAATAGAAGTCCCGTCTTTCTGCTTTCTCAGCGCATTTTTCGATCTTTCCTGATCTTTTTCGTGTACAAGATACCCCAGTTTTTTACCTATAATCTCTTCTTTTTCATACCCCAAAGTTTCAAAGAAAACCGGATTTGCTTTTTGGCATACTGTACTAAAATCTATGATACATAAGATATCCAGCGAGAGATTAAAAAGTCGTTTGTATGTGTGGAGATCTTCTTCAATCTCCTTTCTCTTTTCCAGCGCTTCTTTTTCTTCCAAAGCTCTGATAACCACCTGTCCCAAACGGGAAAGCTGGTCTTTCAAGACAAAATCCTTGGCTCCCTGCTTAAGAGTTTTGACGGCAAATTCTACCGACAAAGTACCTGTCACAAAAATAAAAGGTACATCCGGACAATCTTCATTGGCTTTGATCAGGGCCTGGAATCCATCATAGGCAGGCAATGTATAATCTGCCAGAATGATATCTGGTTCAAACGAATGCAATGCTTCTTCAAAAGCTTCACGGGTTTCTACCTGCTTGAGGATAAAGTCCAGTTCTGCCTGAAGCAGTTGGTGTTTGATTAACAGTACATCTCCCTTAGAGTCTTCAAGGATTAATATATGAAGCGATTTAGCCAAACCAGAGTTGATGAAGTTAACGATAGTACAAAGATAAGTAGTGGAGCAGAATTATCTGAGAACTAATTCAGAAGAGAGCGCTCACTAAAGGTAAAGATGAGTTTATCTCCGGAATAATAAATCATAAATGTATAAAGCGCATTGTCTTCATCATCAAAAAAGACTTCTACTTTTGGGTGGTAACTTTTAAAGCTTTCATACACCTTTCTCCGCATGGATTCATTTTTGACAAAACCATCCTTCATGGACCAGGACTTAACGGATTCGTCATAATAACCGGAAAGCGTCTCCATTCCCTGAAGATTATCGGCTTTGTATAATTTGTCAATTACAGTAATCCGCTGGTTTTCAACCTTAAAAGTAATTTCAATGTCAAAATCCTCATTTGTCTTGTTAATGAATTTGTACTTTCCCGAATGTTTTTCGAGCAATTCAAACCCGGCATTAAACTCTCGGGGATTTACATAAAAAAGGATTTCTGATTCGGGCATGCCCAGTTCGACATCCATGATTTGGCCAGAAACGGTAGAGGAAATACAATACAAGAGGAAGAATCCTAAAAATATTCTTTTCACAAATTACAAAGATTTAATATTTATCCTGGCAAATATTCCATGAATATACAAAATATTTGTCAGCAAGTCTAGCAAATTTTACCAGTATTCTTCATTGTTATCCCAACGGAAATGCCTAAATTTCATTGTATTACAGACATGGAAATTTTGGAATATGCGCATATTTAAGAAAATGCTTGGATGGGCAGGATTGATTCTCCTATTTTTTAGTCTTGGTTTTATTACTCAGACCAAAGAGGATTTCTTCGAAGTTGCCAAAAATATGGAGATTTTGAGTCAGGTCTATAAAGATGTAAATGAAAGTTATGTCGATGAGACCAATCCGACTCAGTTAATGCGTACAGCCATTGAAGCGATTTTGGTAAACCTGGATCCTTACACCAATTTTTACAGTGAAAGCCAGATTGAATACTCGAAAGTCATGAGTACCGGCCAGTACAGTGGGATTGGAGCGGAAATGGGAATCAGAGACGGGAAGGTCATTATCCTCGAACTTTTTGAAAACGGTCCGGCTGACCAGGGCGGATTACGGGTCGGTGATGAGGTACAAAAAATAGATGATGAGAAGATTACCACAGGGGAAATGGCCCTGGACAAAGCCAATAGCCTGATTCTTGGAGAAAAAGGATCAAGTGTTCAAATCACTGTCTCCAGATCTGATCATGCGAATCCCCTGACTTTTACTCTTCCCAGAGGTGGTACAGAGGTTCAGAGTGAAAACGTCCCATACTACGGGATGGCAACTCCGGAAGTGGGTTATATCCTGCTTTCAGGTTTTACTCAGGATGCAGGTAAAGAAGTCGCAGACGCAGCGAATAAATTAAAAGCCCAGCATCCGGACCTCACTGGATTTATCCTGGATTTAAGGGGCAATCCCGGAGGGCGTCTTGATGAAGCGGTCAATGTGTCCAATGTATTTATTCCTAAAGGCCAGCTCATCGTCGAAATGCGTGGACGCACCGTTGAATCCAAAAATACTTTTTATACACGCTTCCCGGCTGTGGATACGGAAATTCCACTGGCTGTTCTGGTCAATAACCGCAGTGCGAGTGCATCGGAAATTGTATCCGGTTCTATTCAGGATCTGGATCGCGGAGTGGTGGTAGGCCAAAGAAGCTTCGGTAAGGGGCTTGTACAAAATGTCATTCCCCTGAGCTACAACACGCAAATGAAGATTACGATTGCCAAATATTACACGCCCAGTGGCCGATGTATTCAGGCGATTGACTACTCTCACCGCAACCCGGATGGCAGTGTGGGACGGATTCCCGATAGCTTATTCAAGGAATTTAAAACCAAAAACGGACGAAAAGTATTTGACGGTGCAGGAGTCGACCCCGATGTGGCTGTCGAAAAGCCTGAACTTCAACCCATTACGAAAGCTCTCAAGGAGCAGGGCGTAATCTTCGATTTTGTAACCATGTATTCACAAAATCACGATTCCATTCCTGCCCCTCAAAAATTTGAGGTTTCCGATGAAATGTATGATGAATTCATTGCCTTTGTGGAAGAACGGGACTTTTCCTTTGAAACTGCCTCGGAAAAACAGCTTACCGAATTCCAGGAATCCATTGACTCAGAATCTTATGGCGGCGAACTGGCCGGTGAAGTATCAGCTTTAAAGGAAAATCTGAATCAACAAAAAGGGGTGGATCTGGAAACGCGAAAAGCACAGATTATTCCTCTGCTAAAAAAGGAAATCATTAACCGCTATTATTATAAACAAGGCGTTTTGGAATCTTCTTTCAAAGACGATCCGGATATTTTGACTGCGCTTGAAGTATTGGGAGATAAGGAAAGGTATAAGAAAATACTTACTTCCGGGGAATAGGATTTTTATTGAATGGCTTTACAATTTTTTTCCCAACCCCGCGTTCATAAAGTGAGTATTACATACATTTCCGACTTTTTCCGCAAAAAAAGTTCTTACAAAACCCGTTAATTATGACGGGTTTTGTTGTTTATATGCCAAACCATTCCCCTCCAGAAAGCCCGTAAATGTTTCCACTTTCCTGTAATCATAAAACGAAGGCTATATTTTGGAAGAATAACGAGAGCTGTATAAAACGAGAAAAAAACGAAGGAAAATCCTCTGGTGTTGCGGCGCATAAACAAAATCCTGTTCCGATGATAATAATAGGCTTTTAGCACCGAATCATTCCCCACAGACAAAGAAGCTTTGTGATAAACCCTCGCCTGTGGCTGAAAGAAGATTTGATAGCCTTTGTCCAGAATCCTCACCGACCAGTCTAATTCTTCATAATAGAGAAAATACATTTCGGGTATCCTTCCCGCTTTTTCTACCACATCCCTCCTAACCATCATTGCGGC
>JAGQVA010000998.1 GCA_020438265.1 Bacteroidota bacterium | reverse complement strand
ATGGCTATGGTAATAAAAAAGAGTTTCAGGTTGAGCCAATCCATAAATATGAATTTCCCTATTCCAGTCATAATGACGGCTATGATCTCAATAAAGCGGGTTTTGTCAGAAGGTTTATTCAAGGGAACGGTAATTATATATTTGAATAAAAAGGCAATGATTCAGAATAAACCCAAATGATACAAATCCGGATTTTGCTAAACCAGACTTTTACCCCAATCACAACTCATACCACAAAGAAAAACGAACGCCCGTCGCTGTAAAAACTGTCCCCAAAAAATTATTCCTGACATCCCGGGATTTTGTCAGCGTACTTCGCCCTTCAAAAAGCCCCATCAATGAGGCAGAGACTTTTCCTAATTTCATATCAAGGCCTAATCCCGCTGTACCACTAAGTTGATAAGGACCAAAAACGTCCAGCAGTTCGACTCGTTGGTCCGGAGATAATATGAAAGCATCCTTACTCATGGTCAGATAATTATTGACCCCAAGAGTTATATTAGGACTAATTTTTCCGCTCACAAAATTATAAGTCATATAAACCGGAATCTGAATACTCTCATGAAAAATCCTTAAATCAGGAGAAGAAACATCCGTAAACCCGTACCCCAATCCATAATGAAAAGCTGTACGCTTACTTAATCCAAATATTTGAGTATTGGCAGCAAACAGGGCAAAAGAATAGGTGTTGCCCACAAGGTTATACTTTTCATCTTCGAGATAGGAAAAGTGGCGGGACTTGGCATCAAAACTCAAACGCGTGGGCATAATTGCCAAATCAAACCCCAAATAGGTATCAACTTTTACATCCTTTCGATAAATAATGCAGTCCAGATTCTCATCGGTGCATACATAATCATGGTATTTTCGGGTCAGGTCTATGAGGCTTTTATAATCAAATTCGGCCGTTTGAATCTGAGCATGAATCTCCGGCGCTTTCTCAAAAGCCTGTTCAAGCGCAGGGATGTATTCTTTATTCTCTCTGGATAATAATTTGCCATCAGCCCGAAATGTGCTTTCTGTATTTTTTAGCTCATACAATACATCTTCTTTCGCCTCCACAAAATATTTGATTTCATATTTATCGACGTAGTAATATAAATTCGCTTCTCCTTCCAGCAGTTTTTCTAAAAATACCTGCGTAGACTCTCCATTTATCATAACAGTTTTAGAAACAAAATATCCTCCCTCGTCAAACCGGAATCCCGAGATTTCATCTGGTTTATAATCTATTGTTTCCCCCTGGCCACTTTTTTTAAACGTACATATCCGGGCAATTTTCTGCGGATTTCGTTCCTTGATATTCCCTGAAATTGTATCTCCCTGAAGGGAAATCACAAAACCCGGTTTGAATCCAGGTTGACTAAAAAGGGAAAAAGGGAGCGAAAGAAAGATAAAATAAAAGCAAATGTTTTTCATGGTTTATAGATTTAAATGTTATTCTTTTATTGATTTCTTCCTGTCGACACTTTTGAAAACTCCCCACAGATTACGCAGATTCCACAGATAAATCCATTATTAAACATTTAAATCTGTGAAATCCGTGCCATCTATGGGCCTTTCTACACGAACTGACTACAAGATTTAGAAATTCTTTTTAGCCAATCAACCACTTCCTCGCATTCACAAAAGCTTCCAACCAGGCAGAAACTTCATCTTTCCTGTCACGGGGATAATACGCCCAGTTCCAGGGGAAAGTGGAGCGCTCCAAATGCGGCATTGTAACCAAATGCCTTCCATCAGCGCTGGCCAGCATGGCGGTATTATAATCACTACCATTAGGATTGGCCGGATACGCATCATAGCCATATTTCCCAACAATATGATAAGCAGACTCTGGTTCGGGTAAATAAAATTTCCCTTCGCCATGAGAAACCCAAATACCCAGTTTGGCTCCGTTCAGGTTATTCATCATGACCGAATGATTATTCAGAATTTCTACCGAAGTAAACACACTTTCATGCTTATGAGATTCGTTGTGAAGCATTTTGCCAGTCTGGCTATGTTCCGGATTAATCAGATTCAATTCCAGAAACAACTGACAGCCATTACAAATTCCAATAGAAAGCACGTCTTCACGGGCAAAGAATCCATCCAGTGCAGCTTTGGCTTTTTCGTTATAAAGGAAAGCACCGGCCCACCCTTTGGCAGAACCCAACACATCAGAATTGGAGAAACCACCTACTGCACCCAGAAACTGAATTTCTTCCAGATTTTCACGACCAGTGATTAAATCCGTCATGTGAACGTCTTTCACATCAAAACCTGCCAGGTAGAGTGCATTGGCCAGTTCTCGTTCAGAATTACTACCC
>JAGQVA010000997.1 GCA_020438265.1 Bacteroidota bacterium | reverse complement strand
CGCCATGGCTTCAATGATTTTATTCTGCTGGCCGCTACCTGTAAACAAAGGCGCTACAAATATTTTCCCGTTCTGGTATGCATCCCGAATGTTTTCTACCCAGCCAGATACTGCAACACGGGAATCTTTTTCCAGGGCTTTCACTGCGGGAACGGGTCTTGCACCAGCCAGAAGCAAAGTCGTGTCCGGATAACTGGCCCAGATGAGTGGCATGACTTTTTTGACAAGAAAACCAGCGGCAATTACATTGGGAGAATAACCCATATTGCCCACAAATACCAAATCATAGACAGGTTTTTGTTTGGTATCAGGTTGGAAATATGCCAGATCAATCCCATTGGGGATAACCTGGATTTTTTGCCTTTGCGGAGATTGAATCAGGTCTCTATCCTGTTCCGAAATAATAGTCAAATAATCAAAGTGGCTGAGAATATTTGCCTCGTACTGCCGGAGTTTTTTCGCTTCACGGCGGAAAAATGGCTTTAACCAGAATGGAGATTCATCCGCCCTCCGGTCCATACCAATAGAAAAACAGTCCATGATGTCGAGCGTACGGGAGAGTTCTATTCTTCGTCCATATTCACTCATGCGAATCAATTGACAATATAAATGATCAGGGGTTTCCTTTTTGACAATTTCACGGATTTGCTTCAGAATTGATCCGCGATAAAACCAGGAAATTTGCAGGGAATCTCCCTTGAGCAGGCCTTTCACCAAATTTGCGCCAATGCTCAATCGGGAAATGGGAAACAGGTAAATATTGGTACAATATTTTTCCAGTTCCTGAAAATGTTTTTCGGCGATGGATTGTTCGGTAAGACTACAAAGAATGATTTCATGTTTAAGGCTCAACATCCTGATTTGATGATAAACGCGAAGCTTATCACCTTTTTCCAAAGGCCAGGGAAAACGGGATGTAAGTACCAGTATTTTCATTCGGATGGCAAGATACAATTTTTCATCACTGGATTTTGTGAAAAACAAGATTTACATTTGTTTAGTTTGGACAGCAAATGAAATTTATAAAAAACACGTATCGGCTTCTCAGAGATTCGATTAAAAAGTTTAACACGGACGGAGCTTTCAGGTTTGGTGCGGCGATTTCCTACTATACCCTCATTTCCCTGCCCGGTATGTTGATTATTATTATCAGCCTGACAGGTTCCTTTTTGGGAGAAGCAAAAGTCAAGGGTGAAATCCTCTCCAATATTGAAGCCTATTTTGGGGCAGAAAGTAAAACCCAGGTCAATTATATGATTGATCAGATTACTTTCACCACTCAAAGTATCTGGACTACAATCATTGGTGTTGGAACACTTATTTTCGGGGCTACGGGGGTTTTTTATACTTTAAAAGATTCTATTAATACCCTTTGGTATATTCGGGAAAGAACCCTGGGAGGAGGAATCATTAAGCTACTTTTTGATCGAATTCTTTCTTTGGCGATGGTGATTTCGGTGGGATTTATTCTCCTGGTTTCGATGATGTTAAAAACGGTCATTTTCGCTCTGAGCAATTTCCTCACTAATATGGGCGATTCACTGGTCGGAATTCTTGATCGTTTTTCCTACGAATGGGCCGTTGCTGCTGACTCAATAGGTTTTTACATCAATGTCGCAGGCTCGCTGGACTTTGTGATTACCTTTTTCATCTTTGCCTTGATGTTTGCGCTGATATTCAGATTCCTGCCTGATGCGCGGGTAGCATGGAGAGATATTTGGCGTGGAGCATTTTTTACTGCTTTTATGTTTACCGTTGGGGAGGTATTGCTGGGACTTTATATAGGTAACAGCAATATTGCCAATACTTATGGTGCTGCAGGGTCAGTAGTTCTGATTCTGGTCTGGTTTTATTATTCGGCGCAAATTTTATTGCTGGGAGCAGAGTTTGTTTGGGTATATACCGAATCCAAAGGACGGAAAATTGAAGCTTCCAAGTTTACAGAGAAACTCCAGGCGCTTTCCTTTGGGAATTTTCTGCGGTGGTTGAAACGGAAGAAGAAATCTGAGGCGGCATCGACAGATACGGCTAAGACCGTTGACCAGACAAGATCGGAAGATGAAATGAATGAGGAAACTGAATCTATGAAAGAAGAAGAAAAGGAGCAGGTGGGGAATTGATGGATGATCTTTGTACGTATAACGACGCACCCGTAGAGACGCCGATTTATCGCGTCTCGTTGGTCATTGAGAGACGCGATAAATCGGCGTCTCTACAGGAAATCCATCTATTCATCCCGCAATGCCTCAATCGGATTGGCCGTAGCGGCCTGATAGGATTTGAATCCCACGGTAACCAGGGCAATCATCATA
>JAGQVA010000996.1 GCA_020438265.1 Bacteroidota bacterium | reverse complement strand
AGATCCCTGATAGAAACAGTATACATACCAGCTATAAGGCTGGAAATATCTTCAGTCGTGTCACCATTGCTCCAGGTAAAAGAATAAGGAGGCGTACCACCTGTGATAGATAAATCAATGCTTCCATCCATTCCGGCGGTTTCATTTGTAACCTGAAAACCAATAGAAAGCGAATCAGGCTGGGTAATCCTTGCTGTATCCACAATTGTACATCCCAGGGAATCCGTAACTGTCAATCCATAATTTCCTGCCGGAAGGAAAACCAGGTCTGAGGTTGTATCTCCGGTTTCCCAGGTTAATTGATAGGTTGCGACTCCTCCTGATACCATCGCAGAGACAGACCCGCTAGAGTCTCCATAGCAGGATGAGGATAATTCATCAAAACTGATAAGTATCTCAGGATTTTGGCTGATTATCAAAGTATCAGATGCCGTACAACCATTAGAGTCAGTTACAGTAACATAATACTCTCCTGCAAGAAGATTGGAAGGATTCGCAATAGTATCTCCGGAAGACCAGAGAAAGTTAAAATCGGGTGTTCCCCCTGATACAACAGCCAAAGCTGTACCCGTAGAATCTCCAAAGCAGGTGATATCCGTTCCGCTAACGGAAATAGAGACATTGGACGGTTGACTAATATGAATACCCAAACTGTCGTAACAGGCATTAGCGTCGGTAACATAAACAGTATAAATTCCCGCTGCCAGATTCGCCTGACTGGAATCTGCACTTCCATTGGACCACGAATAGATATAAGGACCAATCCCTCCTGAAGCGCTCGCCGTAGCTGCACCGGTAGAGTCGCCGGAACAACCAATATCCACCGCGTTAAAGGCTATATTTAATGGCTGAGGTTCTTGAATTTGTATTGAGATACTATCGGTACAGGCATTGCTGTCGGAAACCATTACATGATATGTTCCGGCGGAAAGGCCATTCTGGACGGAATCAGTTCCCCCATTTGACCATGCATAGGTAAATGGTCCCGTACCTGAACCTGTGGTAATGGAAGCAATACCTGTAGAATCACCAGCACATAAAATATCCACCTGATTCATCACTGAAAGAGACAGAGAAGGAGTGCAAAGGATAACTACTGTTTTACAAGCAGAGTCTGATACACAGGTTGAAGAGGTAAGACATACGGTATAGGTGCCTGGAGTGGTATATGAATGATTGGGGTTTTGTTGAGTAGAGGTATTGCCATCTCCAAAATCCCAGAGCCAGTTACCAGGGTTATTCGTAGACAAATCATTAAAGGAGGCTAAAGCGCCATTGACTGAAAACCCAAAATCCGCTGCCGGAGTGAGACAGCCTTCCGTGATAATCGAAGTGACTTTGGCAGTTCCCTGATCACCAGACGAACTACCATTACCATTTGCGGCAAGACCAGTATAATAGAAAGTAATATTTCCGGAACCAGTTGCCGGAGCAGTCCAGTTTACACGAAAATTACCTGCACTATTCAATCCATTTTGTTCTATGTATTGACGGGAACCGATATTCGAGATTCGGGTATTAGGTGTAATCGTACTTCCAAGTGAACCAGCCGTCTGATTATTGCTCAACAGGCCAATTCCCTGTATGCCAAACCCGGAAGGGTTTCCATTTCCATTTGTGACATTATATTCGATAATGTATGAATTACCAGGAATATAGGATGTGACGGGAGAATTGGTTTGGTCAAGTAAATTAAAAGAAACCGAAGGGCTGAAATTACCCCCACTATGGCAACTTGCGCAACTTCCCGATTGGGAAAAAGGACTGCCAGTGCGGTCCTGATTTAAAATATTGGCCAGCCCTCCGGATCGGGCAACGACCAAAAGGTAGAGGGCGAAGAAACTTGTAAAAATGAGTAGAATTTTGATTCGCATGTTATGGTAATAGAGAATTAATGTTGCCACTTTATTTCCTTGGTTCGAATTAACCCTGGTTAATGTTTAATATTTTCCTTATAAATTGCGCCCAAAACTTAAACAATGAAACGCCAACTCCTTTTCCTGACTCTTCTGGGGGCCATTATGATTCAAGCCCAGGCCCAGCTTTCTCCTATTCCTCCATCTATATATACGATCTTAAATGTAAGCAGCGATAACCCCACTCATCCTGTAGCGCATGCTTTTGACGGAGATACGACTACCTGGTGGGCCATCTGGAATAGTGGCGGGTTTTCTTTACCTGCTGTGGTAGAAATTGATTTGGGAACGAGTTTGAATCTGGGAGGAATAAGCTATCTCCCTAACCCTGCTGAGCCTGATCCCAAGGCGTTATCAGTAGAAATTTATGTTACAAATGACACTACTGATTGGGGA
>JAGQVA010000995.1 GCA_020438265.1 Bacteroidota bacterium | reverse complement strand
GACCTGCCAGGTTTTCGAAAACCTGGCAGGTCTGATAAAAACAAAAACCTGACAGGTCTATCTAAAACAACGAATTTCAACGCATAATCAAAAAGCTTCGTATATTTAGGGAGCTATTGACATGTTTTTCCGCAAACGTAAACATATAAAATCACTCAGCGATGAGGACCTGGTAACTCAATACAAAGAGAGCCATGATCCTGTGTTCGTGGGTGAACTTTTTGAGCGGTACACACACATGGTCTTCCTGGTTTGTATGAAATATCTCAAAGATGAGGTGGAAAGTGAAGATATCTCCATGCAGATTTTTGAAAAGCTCATCAAAGACCTCAAAAAATACGAAGTAAGAAAATTTAAGTACTGGTTACATACAGTCACCAAAAATCAATGTCTGATTCATTTGGAGAAAAAGAAACGATTGCGATCAAAAGCAGATGAATTCAGAGAAACTGAGCAGGGACTTGTGGAATCAGAAAGAGAATTGAGTCTATTAGATGAGGTGGACTCCCGCGAAGAACAACTCACTCACCTTGAAGAAGCGCTTCAGTTATTAAATGAAGAGCAAAGGTTGTGTTTGGAGTTGTTTTACCTGCAACAAAAGAGTTATCAGGAAGTCTCTGAACTTACCGGGTACGATATGAAGCAGGTGAAAAGTTATATTCAAAACGGAAAGCGCAATTTAAAAATACACCTCAGTAAAATGTCTGCATGAAAAAAGAGAATTACATATATATATCAGATCAGGAGAACTATCCCTCCCTGGAAACTCTGAGCAGGTATGTAAGAGGTGATTTACCTGAGGCGGAAAAGATCAGGATCGATAAAATGATTGAAAATGATCCTTTTCTGGCCGATGTACTGGAAGGATTGAATGGAGCTAAAGATGTCGCTCAGGTCAAGTCAGCAGTAGGCCGAATCAAAGCTCATTCACAAAAGCGCCTTTTTACCAGAACCAAAAAGCGTGAAAATCTAACCAAACGGCAATCCAGAGTTTCTCCCCATAAATATACCCAACTGATAATGGCTACAGCAGCGGCAATTACTCTGTTGTTTGTCACTGTTTTTATTGTTGAAAAAATAGAGTTTAAAGACCCAAATAAACCTCAAATCGCTGAAAATCTTGAGATTGAACAAAATGCAAATCTCAATAATGATCATTCTGCTGACCCTGATCCTGACATAATTCCGCCGGTGGATTCCCTGAAGCGTGAAACTGAATCAGAAACCAATCAACCCAATAAGTCTTTATTCTCCGAAAACAAGCCTGTAAATGAGAAAAAAGAAACAGATCAGGTTTTGAGGAAAAATATAGCTACTGGTGGCGGGAATGACCATTCAGGAGTTAAAAAGCCTGAAAGTATCATTCAGAGAGATGCTCCTAAACCAGTTACTGCTACCAATAATACTGTAGTGGTTGAAGATCTGAAGCAAGACTCTATGCTGGAAGAAGCTGATGAATCTGTTACGGAGAGTAGTTTGGATGATGAATTGATCACGGCCAGAGAGACCGGGCGTAGTTCTCAGGCTGAACTTACCCCTCAGAAAGCGGAAGCAGATAAAAAAGAAGCAGCCAAACAAAAAGAATTACTGGATAAAGCCAAGGTTCAAAAGGAAAAGGCCGAATATATGTCAGAAAAGGAAGTAAATAATATTCCCTTGAGGCAGCAAGGACCGGTACTTATTCCTCTTGATAGCAGGCTGGAAGCGAAAACCAAAAAAAGTAAATACAAAGACAAGGCCGATTATCTCAAACCTGAAGATGCTCCTTTACTGACTGACGAGCAGATTATGATGGGGAAATATCAGAAAAACCTGGCGATGACAGACTTGATGATTGAAGCAGTCAGACTTTATAAAGAGGGCTCTTATCAGGCTTCATTAAGCAATGTGTTTGAGGTATTGAGGGCAGATCCCGATAATGTGGTCGCCAAATATTATGCAGGGGGCTGTTATTTTGCCATGCAGGAATATAAAATCGCAACATCCTATCTGAGAGACGTTGTGAAAGAGCCGGATACCGAATTTGAGGATGATGCCCGCTGGTTACTGGCTCAGGCTTATATGGAAAGAAACAGATTCCGAAATGCAGAATCTGAACTGAAAACCCTTGTCGAAGAAAACTCCAAATATGCCGATCAGGCCGCAGAATTGATTGAAAAAATAAACAGATAAATGCGTATCTTTCGGCCGTTATGGTTGAAGCTCCTAATGAGACATATCGCATTCATCTTCCCCAGTTTGAAGGCCCCTTCGATCTGCTTCTATTCTTTATAGAAAGAGATGAACTGGATATTCACGATATTCCCATCGCCA
>JAGQVA010000994.1 GCA_020438265.1 Bacteroidota bacterium | reverse complement strand
TCACAGGGAAATGATGTGGAATTTGAGTGGATTGAGGAAATCAGCCTGGGTTCTCTGACCAATTTGAGTGGACCTGATGATGGATATGGAGATTTTACAGGCAGTACCTTTCAAATGCGGGTTGACACTGCCTATAGTTTAACCCTTACCCCCGGGTACTCAGGGTTTGCTTTCAATGAAGCCTGGCGGGTATGGATTGACCTTAACCAGGACGGCCAGTTTCAGGATAGCAGCGAACGGGTTTTTGGTACTCAAACCGCCCTAAGCGGTCCCGTAAATGGGCAAATCATGATTCCGGCAGGTACTCCCACTGGCATTACACGTATGCGTATCAGCATGAAATTTGGAGGGTTCAGCGGAGCGGATTTTCCTTTGCCTTGCGAAACTTTCGCAGAAGGAGAAGTGGAAGATTACTGTATTGAGATCACTGATTTTGTCAGCGAGGATTGTGAAATTCCCAAACATCTGGAGGTTTACCATCATCAGGATAGTTCCACAGTTACCCTTTATTGGGAAGCAGTCGATGATGCTGTCGGATACCAGGTTCGGTTTCAAAATCTTACAACGGGAGCATTATCAGCTTTCCAAACCAGCAGCGACTCTCTTATCATCTCAGGACTTTCAACATGCACCAAATACACTTTTCAGGTGAGAAGTATGTGCGATCCTTTTCTGAGCAGTTATTCCCAACCTTTACCTTTTTTTACCAAAGGTTGTGGAACTTGTCTCGATGCAGATTATTGTCAGGCGAAGGGTTTATCTACGGAAAATGAATGGCTGAGAAAGGTAGAAATAGATACAATTAGTTATATATCCGGAAATGATATGGGCTATCGTATCTTCGATAACATTCCTTTTGTTTTCCAGAGGGTTCAACAATATCCATTTCATATGGAAGCAGGATATTCATCTGGTTCGACTGGAGCTTACTGGCAGATGTATGCAGATTGGAATCAGGATGGCACTTTTGATCAGGTGAATGAACAAATCTTCTCCGGGGGTCCTCAATCAGACTCTGTGAAAGGATACTTCACTGTTCCGGGAGATGCCAAACTGGGGAAAACCCGATTGAGAATTATGATCGGAAGTGATACACTTTCTCAGGGTTGCGGCGATATTTTATATGGGGAAGTTGAGGATTATTGTATTACTGTTGATGCCGGCGTGGGTTTGGAAGCATTGTCTGAATCGCGGCTGAATATTTACCCTAATCCAACGAAAGGGTTTGTTTATATTGAATCAGATCAGCCTGTTGGCTTAGTAAAAATTATCAACTTACAGGGAAAAGAGGTATTTCAGCAGACAGGTTCTATCCCAAAATGGGAGATTGATTTGACAGGGATTGCTTCGGGGGTTTACTTCATTCAGGTGAGAATCAGGGATAGATATTTTCTGAGGAAATTAATGATTTATTGAATGTCAAGACCTTCCAGGTTTTCGAAAACCTGGAAGGTCTAAAAAAAGAAAATCATTAAGTCTTCTGCTTTTTCTTCCTCGCAGCCGGAAAAAGAATATTATTCAATATCAACCGATAACCAGGAGAATCAGGGTGTAGTGTCAAATCCGTAGGGTCTTCTCCCAAAGTATGGCGATAGTCTTCCGGGTCATGACCACCATAATACGTCCACATTCCCTTGCCCAGATTTCCGTGTATATAACGAGCCTCACCATAAGCTTTTAGTTCACCCATGATTGTAACATCATTCTTAATAAGTGCTTTTTTAAAGGCTGTTGTTTGCCCCAAAAAACCTTTTACGGTTCGTGTATGGTTTTGAGTAAGCATGGTTGGAACGGGGTCCCATTTGGCTGAAAATTCAAATAAGGTGAAATAATCCATTTGCCGGGGCACTCTTCTAGAACCTGTTACATCTATGGTGGAATATTCATAAATATAGGGACTGCGAACAATACGAAAATCCTTGAAGGCAAGGGTTTTCGAAAAGTCCAGCTTTTCATCCATGTCGGGGTCCATCGGATCGCCATCATAAACATCAGCACAGATATCCACATTTTCCGCAGCCAGTGCAATATCATAAGTATCTGTAGCTGAGCACATAGCAAAAACGAATCCACCATCTATCAAAAACTGCTTGATGCGTTTGGCAACGGCAAGTTTTAAGTCACTGACTTTTGACATGCCAAATAGCTGAGCTATACCAGTTTGCAGATTGATTTCATCACGATACCAGGAAAGATCTGCATTGGAGGAATGAAACTTCCCAAATTGCCCGGTAAAATCTTCATGATGAAGATGCAGCCAGTCATATCCTTTCAATTTCCCTTCCATCACTTCCTGATCATAAATAACATCATAA
>JAGQVA010000993.1 GCA_020438265.1 Bacteroidota bacterium | reverse complement strand
GTGGTAGCAGTGATAATTGTGGGATTAGCGGCTATAGCCTCGATATTACAAATTTTGATTGTAGCGATATAGGTGCAAATACTGTGGTGTTGACTGTAACGGATGTCAATAGCAACTCCAGGTCGAAATCTGCTACGATAACTGTGGTTGACACCGTAAGACCTGCTCCTGATGTAAGCCCATTAAGCATATCAGGCGTCGGAAGTGTTACCGTTACTGCTCCTACCGCTACAGATAATTGTGCAGGTTCTGTTACTGGTACGACCTCCGATCCTACTTCTTATAACACAATTGGCACCTATTCCATTTTATGGACCTATAATGATGGAAATGGAAATACCACTACTCAGACCCAAAGTGTAACTGTTCTTGCTCCAACAGGCGATGATATGGACAATGACAGTCTCCCGGATTCTATCGATCCATATCCTACAGATCCTAATAATAATGGAGAAGGACTTATTCTTGCAAGGGTTTGGGATGACATAAATGCTGATGGAAAACAGAATGGCAGCGAGAAAAATAATAATATTGAGGGAGCTTATGTCAGGCTAAAACAACACGCTGGTGGGGTAATCCTTCAAACGTTGCAAACAAATGCTGACGGGTTAGTTCTTTTCAGAAACGTACCTTTCAATACGGAATTAAAGCTGGATTTTGTAAGAAAATCTCACCATGAATTTGCCCAGCCGAATCAGGGTTCTGACGAAAACATTGACTCAGACGCCAGCTTATCCAATGGACAAACGGGTATTTTCACCCTTATTTCATCTGATAAACCCATTGTTGATCAGGATTGTGGGCAATATTCACCTGGAACAATTGTCGCACGTGTCTGGGATGATTTAAATGGCAATGGTATACAAGACCCCAGCGAAACTAACGCAAATATTGAGGGCGTAAAAGTTCGCCTGCGCAGAGCCTCTGATGGTGTCAATCTTCAGGCTGCTCAATACACCAATGCTGACGGTTTGGTAACCTTTACCAATGTACAGACTGATATTCAAGTCTACCTTGATTTTAGTGCAAAATCTAATCATGCCATTGCCAAGTCCAACCAGGGTAGTGATGGAGCTATTGACTCCGATGCAGATCCCTATAATGGAAATACAGCTCCATTCCAGATCGTAGGAGGAAATCAGACCATTGATACGATTGATTGTGGACAGTATTCACCAGGAACCATTATCGCTCAGGTATGGAAAGATGATAATGGAGATGGAATCAAGTCTCCGGGAGAGAATGACGGAGTTTCGGGCGTAACAGTCAGATTGCGCAGAGCATCAGATAATCAATCTATGAAAACAGGAACGACTGATGCAGGAGGTTTCGTGACATTTGATAATGTTCCGGCTGATATGCAGGTAAAACTGGAATTTGTATTAAATTCAGGCTTTGACTTCACCGCCCAGAATATTGGCAGCAATGAAGACTTTGACTCTGATGCTGACCCCGTTAACGGCCAGACAACGCCATTTCAACTAAGTGCTGGCAGCCAAATCCTTGAAAATCAGGATGCAGGATTTGTGGTAACAAGTAGCTCTCAACCACGAATGGTTGAAGAAAATCCAACTGTACTTGTATATCCGAATCCTACTACGAATTATGTGAATGTGGAATTTGAGGGAGATTATGATCAGCTTATGCTGATTGATAGCAGGGGGCGGGTGATTTCTCAGCGTAGATTAGAGGTGGGTGAGACTTTGGTTAAATTGAATCTTGAGGAGCTTCCGGAGGGGGTGTATATGATTCGGCTTGCGGGGCAATCGGGATCTTTAATCCAAAGAGTAGTAAAACGATAAAGAGCGAATCATTTGACAATATGTCTTTTTTGAGACTTGGGTCAGGCTGAGGTCTGGCCCTTATAGAACCCCTTCGCACATGCCACATCCCCCAATCAAGTTGAGGGCAGGCTCCCTCAAGAAGGGATTCCCGCCAGGCCAAAGCCTCTCGGCTTTCTAAAATCCCTACCTGAGGTAGAAAAATTTGAAAGGCGAATGCCTTCGGTGATGTCCTGGCCTGCGGGAGCCAACCTCTTGAGGGGGCGTGACCTGTGCGAGGGGGTTATAAAAGAACAGGAAGGAAATTTTTCAATAAAAAGCTTCAGCTCACGGGAAAGCCAAATAGCTAACCAACTGACTGGAGAGACAACGCAAGGCGAAAGCCAACAAGGTTGAAGCGATCGCCAGGGCGGTAAGAGTACCGAGACGAGACCCGGCAAGGCCGGGCAAAGGTGGTCCAATAGCCGCCGCGAAGAACGCGATCAGACCCCTTCTCAGGCCCTTTCGGATTCTTCACTAATTCCTGATCAGCACAATACTGATAATAATCCTCTCCA
>JAGQVA010000992.1 GCA_020438265.1 Bacteroidota bacterium | reverse complement strand
TGTTTCACTGCTCTCATGGCCATCAGGAAAATATAGGCATGGGTATGATCAGGAGTTGCACACAAAATGGCATCCAAAGAGGATTCCTTTTCCAGCATTTCACGAAAGTCTGTATACTCTGACACCTTGAAATTCGGGGTTTTCGCCTCATAATGTTCTTCTACCATATCCTTCCCGGGGCCACGGCCAGCGACCGTACGGTAATAGAATCGATTCAAATCCCAATATTCCGCAGGGTCAGCAATAGCAGTAATCTGGACATCATCCAGACGCATCAGATCCTGCGCATTTTGCAGGCCACGGCCACCTGCTCCAACCAGAGCAATATTGACTTTATCGCTGGGAGCGACAAAACGGGGACCGCCCAATACATGGCGGGGGACGATCATAAAACCAGCGGTGGCTAAAGAAGCTCCTTTAATAAAAGAGCGGCGGGAAACGGATTTGGGGGCTTTTTCGGACATATATTTTCGTTTCCTGTAAGATCCGAAACTTTTTTAAAAGTTAAAACTGAAGGTTATGTATTTAGAAATCGATTTCTTGTAGAAGAGAGTCATTTTTTCACCACATAGGCACAATAGCTCTTATAAGCAATACACATAGCTAATTTGAAGAAAACATAGTTCTTTCTCTATGTTCTCTTTTTTCTTTAGGCGTTAACCAATTGAATTCTATGTTACTATGTGGTAAAATACAAGGATGCCCTAATTTTTGTCAGACAACCAAATCCCTTAACAGTAGCCTCTTATTCAACTCCAAACTCCTCTAAAATCCGAGACTGAATCAAAACCGGCATTTTAAAATCCCCATCTTTAATTTGGTTTCGCTTCTTTAAAAACTGATCCAACTCCCTGGCTTTTTCTTCGCTCCATGGTTTCACCTCTAACGGATTCAACTGTTTCAAACGAATTGCCTGGGCATAATAAGGGTTTTCTATTAGCTTGCCTTCAACGGTCTGTTGAATGGTTTGTAGTTCTGATTCTGAATATTGATCCTCCTTAAAACTTATACATAATCGATACTGGTGTAAAGCTTGCCTGGAGAATGGCGAAACAAACATCGTGGAAATACGACTGCGAATGGCTTCCGGAATCTGACTCAAAGCAGCTACCAGTTGTGGTTCATTCAGTTTTTCTCCTACTAAATCGGAATGACTATTTCCCCTACCAAGAAATTCCAAACAAGGATTAGCATGGAAAAAATCGGTTATTTTGACAAGATCACCTGTCGCATACCGAAATAATCCTCCACCGGTAGTTACAATCACTTCATAAGTTTCTCCGGGCTTTACCTGATGAGCTAAAACTGTTTTCTCCTGATTCGGAACTCTAAACTCGTAAAAGTGAGAGCGCAAACTAATAGCAGGATCCAATTGAGGATGAACAGGAATAGAAGTAATAGCTTCTGTAGACAATAACCCTTTGGGCTGTATATATATAAAGCCTAACCTTTCGTGCAGTAAAGGTAAACTCAATTTTGCCTGGGCATGTGTCCAGCAACTGACCAGACTAAGCCGGGGAAAAAGGTAACTCCACCTAAAATCTCCGCCCAATTGGTCCAATAAAAATTTTCGGCGTTTTTTACTCCCATTCTTAGTTTGAACTAACCATTCTATTAACTCATCCCGGTGTTCTTGTAAAAAATGATCCAATTGAATGAAAAAACCCGGGCTCCAGACCGAAATCATGGAAAGGTCTTCTTTCAGCAATAACTCCTTAAGCGTTTTTATATAAAACTTTTCAGGATTAGTCTCCCTCGCAATTGTTGGAGAAACGGCCCATATTTGGGAAAGCATAAAACGGGTAATCAGGTTGAAGTATTCTCCATCGCTTTGCAAGCCAATGGGAATTCCATTAGGTGTACTTCGCTTTTCCCGTGTGGCTGGCGATACAGACCAATAAGATGGGCCAGTAAAAGTCTTGGGATGGAATCTGGATAAAGAGCAAATCCATGCTGCCACTCCAGTCTGAAATTCATCTCGCAAAGATTGAGTATAGGGAATCAACTTGGCCATCGAGGTCGTTCCGGAAGTTTCCTCAAATGCCAGCAATGGCTCTGAAGTAAGGATGTTTTCCTCGCCGTTAACCATTTTTTCAATCCAGGGCTGAATATCTGGCCATGTTTGAATCGGAACCTGAATGGCAAAATCTCGGTATTGACTGATTTTAGAAAAACCATGAGTTTGCCCAAATTTAGTATCACGTCCCTTCTCAAGATATGTCCTTAACTTTTCGGCCTGAGTCGCCTCAGGGGTTTTACAAGCTTTCAGGAATCGCTTGTATTCCGCTTTCTGGCTCTGTATCCAAATATGATTAAATAAGTAAGCTAAATTCATTAAC
>JAGQVA010000991.1 GCA_020438265.1 Bacteroidota bacterium | reverse complement strand
AGCCAGTTTTTTTCCATCAGGAGAAGGAGCAAGGTCTCTGATTTGTTTGACAATAATTTCCTTGCTGTCTTCAATCGGATAATCAAAATCCAGTCTGGGACCTACTTCCAGATCTACTTTCACTCTAAAGGAAATTTCTCTCGCTTCTCCCCCATCAATTGGCAAACGCCATATTTTCCCGCCATAGGAAACGACCAAATCCTTGCTATCAGGTGTAAAAGACATGCCAGGCAAAACATCTCTCGTACCTCTTGACTCCTGATCATCATGCTGAATGGGATACGCCAGCCAGTTTTCTTCGCCTGTCTGAAGATTGCGTTTAATCAGTCCGGTATGAGAATCGTGGCGGGTACCGTAAACCAGCCATTTCCCGTCAGGAGATAAAGTCGGGCGAATGGCAGAACCATACCTCGAAGTAATGGTATTTTTTTTACCCGTTTCCCGGTCATAAGTGGCTAATTGGTACTGAGGGAAAATCGCATTATAGGACCAGTCCCTGCGACGTTCGGCAAACCAGATATAACGGTCGTCCTGATTAAAAGCGGCTCCCGTTGTTTTGAGATCATCGGGTTTATCGATGAGTTTAACTCCTTTTCCACCATCTTTGTGATATAGCCAAAGGGTCAGGGGTCCACTCCGCATTCCTGCTTTGGATGCGATAATGTATTCTCCGTCGGGGGTCCATTCCGGAGATTGATAACGATCAGTATTCCCTTCTGTTAACTGGGTTTCTTCTTTGGTTTCCAGATTGATGATCCAGATATTTTCGCCTCCACTTTTGTCGGAGGTGTAAACAACCGATTTGCCATCCGGGCTAAATCTTGGCTGACCGTCAAAAGCCATTCCGGAAGTCAGGGAAGTTGCAGTTCCTCCACTGATGGGCATCGTGTATAAATCTCCTAAAAAGTCAAAAACCAGGGTTTTTCCATCAGGGCTGACGTCCAGCGAAATCCAGGTTCCTTCGGTCTGGTCAAAACTGATGGTCCTTCCAGGTTCGAGGGTCAGTCCTTTTTTCTTTTTGGTGGAATCATTATTGGCTTCCTCCTCCTGGCCCAGCATCAGGACAGGTAACAGCAGGACCAAACATATCAAAGATAAACGGGTAAATGTCCCTGATTTCATAAGTTAGAAGGTTAGAGGTGTATGTGATCAAGCCCAAAACTAACAAAAACCGATAAAGTTTCAGGTTCTCAGCTTGCTAATTTGTGATAAATTCAGAGGATGGTTGAAAGCCGCAGCATATTCAAGCCCTTTAGGTGAGGCTTATTTTTCCAATCAACATATAACCACAGATTCTCATTCCCGCTTTTTCCATCGTTAGTCGTGATGCTGTATTATTGAGGTTACACCTGGCAGCAGGCACCCGGCCCATTTGATAAATTTCCCGTTTTAGTTCCTGAACCATCAGACATCCCAAACCCTGACGACGAAAGGATTCTTTGGTTTCCATGTAAAAATCTGCATAGGGAAAATTATAATTGAGATAAAAACCGCCTGTCGCGACAATTTCTCCTTCTTTTTCAAACACAAAATCAGCATCTCCCCTTCCTCCGGGAAATTCGTTTTCATCCCGAGCCGGGCGAAATATGGCTTCCAGGACAGTCCATTGAGTCGTGATATGATCCTCAAAAAGAATTCTTTCCGCATAAATATCCTTAGCAAAAAGATAAAGCATACTGGTTAAAAGCGGATCATTGCTTTGGCAATCCATAAACGGTGCGTTGGAGATTTTTGCCAAAGCCTTGAAATAACGTTCGGCCCATTTCCGATAATGAGGAATCACATAAAACTCAAAGATGGAATCTCTGTCTTCCCTTCGGTTTTGTCCATACACTGAACCATAACCCACTTTTTTGCCATTTTCAGTGATGAGGTAGGTATCAGCCCAGCCGTATTGATGACATTTATTATAGATGAATTGGATATTGTTTTCGTGGAGAAAAAGTTGGCGAAGGGATTGAATTTCGGAGAGGGTTGTTGGGGATATTTGCATGGTATTTTTTTATGTATTTTTTTTCTCATTGCGCCGCTTTAAAAAACGGCGCAATGGAAAAACGGCGCAATGGTATAGAGCCTGGCATTCTGTCGAATGATTATTTTTTTTCATCTCCATTAAACCTTTTCATTTTTCATAGTCTAACAATCATACAACATTTTCAAACACATAAATTCTATTAAAAATGAAAATCAAAATTAGTATCCTCGCTTTGTTTCTCGCTTTTGCTACCACTGGTTTAATGGCTCAGACTGCCACTCCTAAAGTAACCAAAACCCAGGTCAATCAACAAAAGCGAATCGTTCAGGGAGCAAAAAGTGGAGAACTGACCAAACAGGAAGCCCG
>JAGQVA010000990.1 GCA_020438265.1 Bacteroidota bacterium | reverse complement strand
CCTCGCATGTCATCCCGCTTAGGTCATCCATTACTATGATGCAATTGCTGAGTGATTGTCGTAAGACAGAAATACATTTATTTTCCTGTTCCGATTTTCAAGGATTTTTATCCTTTGATTCTTTACCAAAACAGTCTGCTGAGCTATGATGGAACAAACCATTTTAATTCAGCTCTTTATGAAAAATATTTCAATAGCTCAGCTCAACGATGCTTTCCGGCGCGGCGATCCGAAGATTCCTGGAAAATTTGTCATGACAGTGGGGATTCAGTCTTTTCCTGAAGAAGATATTCAGGCCATTATCCAAAAGGTTCAGGAGTTCAATACCTTCAATGAAGATAATGATCCCTATGGAGAACATGACTTAGGAAGTTTTACTTTCAAAGGCGAAAAAATTTTCTGGAAGATAGATCTGTATGATCCAGGTCTTCAGTTTTATAGTGAAGATCCGTTGGTTCTAACGAAAACGGTTCGAGTGCTGACAGTGATGAAAACATCGGAATATTTACCAAAGGCTCCTGTTTCCGGGAGCCGGTTTTTCTGTTGCCCGAACTGAGGTTTCGTTTCCTATTTATTTCACATTTGGATATTCTCTTTCAACCCAGGCTTCCAGAATTTGCGTATATTAGGGGAGTAGATTATCATATGGATAAATCGTTATGACACAAAAAGCGCAAAAAATAGTATCCCTCTTTCAAGAACTCACCCTGGCTGAACTCTGGACAGTTGTTAATGCTGCACTTGCGCGCATTCATGCGCAAACGGAAGAAATTGATATTCCTGAGCTCGTAATAAATCAGGTTCGGGAGGATAGCAAGCTGTACAAAGCAGGAAAACTTCAGACCTTTTCTGTGGATGAAGTGATCAATGATATTAAATCCAGAGGATAGGGAGCCTGAGAGATGGAGTAAGTTTAATCGGTAAAAAAATTGGAAAAAGAGATAAGTTGAGTAAGTTAATTTTCAGAACCGTAGATCCTTTGCCCTTCTTTCTGAAAGCCAAAGAAGCGAAAAACGCTACAGATCAAAAAGATCCTGTGAATCCATTTGATAAGCACTATTACTTAAGATTGGTTGCAAAGGGGGAAGCCAATCGGGCAATTGACAGATTGCTGTCAGACGGATTCGTGCAGGACAGGCAAACGCACTACGAAACGCTGGTATTATTATCAGCTAAAAATGAAAAGATTCAACAGGATTGGACAAAGGGTACGCTGGCTTATGAAGTATATAACCTGGAAAATGCCAGAATTGCTGATACGCTAATCGAATTTTTGAACAAATTAGAAAGAGATCCAGTCGCTTTGCCTCTGAATTCCGGTATTTTAATTTCAGACTTTGTCATGGATTATAGATTCAACTTTGAATCAAAGAAGAATGAATTGAATTTGGATATAAAAATCCTTAACAATTCGGACGAAATCGTGATATTAAACAGGTTTAATATCGCCGTGTCAGAGGTTGCAGCTGCTGCTCATGAAAATCAGTGGTTGGAAAGTTCGCATACGTATGAAGTGAAAGAAGTAACTCTTAAAAAGGCAGGAGATGAGTTTGAACTACCCATTTCCCAGTTCATAAATCCCAGGTCTGTAGACAGATTTGAAATACATATTCAAAATTGCCAATTAGGAGAAGTCCCTATTCTGTTTCAAACAAGTTTTCATACCAGTAAGGGGCTTTTGATGGGGCCGGAAATGGGTGCTTTTGTTATCTTTTGATAACCGGGTAAATGAACCTATTGGCTACCCTTCGTTTCATTCATCATTATAAAAGAAAAAGGCCCGATACTGACAAGACTATCTAAATTGAAAAAATCAATAAAGAAAATTCTGCCAGAACCAGGCCCTGTTTAGATGGTTGTGCGTTATCAAAACCTAAAAATACATCATTTGATACAAAGGAAAATCCTCACTACGCAGCCTTTTTGCGTAGTCGGGATTTTTTATTATTTTTTGAAAATATTTTAGGAAAATTTACCACATAGAAACATAGTACATAAAGAATACACATAGCTTGTTTGCTATGTTTCTCTATATCTTTTTCTCCTGTTCTATTTGGCTATGTGGTAAAAAAAACAACGCCCAATGCCAGTCAACCGAAACGCCCTGATCCGCTATAAAACCATCGACAAATGCCTCCAAAACCGCTACCGGCGCTGGACCCTGGAGGATTTGATTGAAGCCTGCTCTGAAGCGCTTTACGAATATGAAGGCATCGATAAAGGCGTGAGCAAACGCACTGTTCAAAGTGATATTCAGATGATGCGTAGCGATAAACTGGGCTATAATGCACCGATTATCGTTCTGGAGAAAAAGTATTATACCTATGAAGATCCTGATTATAGT
>JAGQVA010000989.1 GCA_020438265.1 Bacteroidota bacterium | reverse complement strand
CCATATACGCGCTGGACATTGGAAAAATTACGCAATGGGTTGATGAAATTATGTTTGTAAACTGACGAAACCGCTCCCCGCACTTTTTCCTCATTCAAAACATACCCCAAACCTGCGTTAAAAGCAAGGTATTGTCCCAAAAGCTGATCAGCCAGACAACCATCCCCATACTGATATTTCGGGAAGGTATTATTCTGCAAAAAACCTTCGGGATCGTCTGGAATTTTTCCTTCCTCATCATCCGGATTATCCACAACTATCTGGATAAAGTATTCCCCGTTCCAAAGAGAATCAGAGGCAATATTATTTCCTTTCAGGTACACGGATTCATATTCTTTCGCCTTTTTTCTTTCCCCCATTGCCAAAGCCATTTCTGCTCCCGCTTTTAATGCAGCCAAATACAACGAAGTCGTCATAGAGCTGGGCCCATAAAAACTGATATCGTAAGTATTATGCTGTTTTCCCGAAAGCAGACCTGTTTGTTGAGGGTCCCAGGCATTCTGGTTTGCCTGAAATTTGAATCGGTCTTCAGTAATTTCTCCAGAGCCTGTCCAGGCAAATTCAAGTGCTCTTTTGACTCCCGGCCATATTTTCCTTAACCATTCATCATCTCCGCTGAATTTCCAGTCGCGGTAGGCTCTGACGATGGTTCCCATTTGTCCGTCAGCGGCGGCAGGGCCTGGAAACCAGTAATCTCCAATGGGCAATACCGAACGATGAGTCTGAAATCCATTTTCAAATGTATTATTCAAAAACTCAATCTCCCGCATGTTTCGCTCTAATGAAGGAAAGAGAGAAGCCAGCGATTGTTCGTAATTCCAGACATGGGTACAGGTTCCGGGGCAACACCAACCACCATTGGTTACACCTTCGAAGCCATGAACATTTCCTTTGTCAGTTACCTGAATAAGATTGGTGCGAATGGAGGCAGCTTGGGTTGTAAGCGCTTCTTTTACGCTTTCGGGATAGGTAGAAGATTGAAGGATATTGGCAAAAGTCGTAGTCTGGTCATACAGCGATGTTTCCTTTTTCAAGAAAGACCTCAGTACACTTATTTCGCTGGAAAATAATTTCCCATAAGCGTTGCCGAAAGGTTTATTAGCAGCTGCTTCAATTCCGAATACCTCACCAGGGCCAAATTCTCTTTGAGGAAAATACCAGCTCAAAAACATAGGAATACGCATGGTTTGACCCGGTTTGAGATTAAAATGCACCAATACACTGGCCATTCGTTTTGTTGTTTGATTATAGGAAGTAGGCTTGTAAGTGGTTTCCCAATCGCCAGTTTGTGGTTTCAACTTCCCGTCATCACTAAAATCGTCCCAGAAAGCGTGAGTTTCGTCCCGCCATTCGCCTGGATACCAATGAGTTTGCACCTCTGTTTCGGAAGCGGTTGTTCCAATGAAAACATTCCCCTGATAATTCACATTCGCTCCTTTTCCACTCACAAAACGGACTCCGGTCAACCCTTCTTTTTGATAATATTGATTAGAGATTTCTTCTGCCTTAATCGGGTTTTCCATATTCAGGACCAGAGCACCTTTGACCGGCTCCAGGTTCGGATTCTTCAATTCCCAGTAGAAGGCTACCAGTGGATAACTACTCTCATCGACATTCAGGGGAATAAAAGGAGAAAAAGCGTCCATTGAGACTTGTAGTGGCACCGATTCGTCCTGAAAATCCCACTTCGCTAATGGAAAATGATTCGTAAACGTAACATCGCGAAATCGGGGTAATCCGGCAACGTATTTATGTGTCGACTCACCAAAAGGTGGGAAGATTTCCCGCTCCAGAATTTTGGCTGTTGGCGGCTGTTCACCTTTTTGCGTCCAAAGGGCAAAAAAAGTCTTTTCCAGGCGTCGCTGGCGGTCAGAGCGGTTGAAGATTTCAACATGTTCGATATTGCCGCGACCGCCAATGAGGATGTCTCCGGTACCGATTCCTCCGATAGGGACACGCAGGCTTTGAAGGTATTGATCTTTATAGGTTTTGCCCGGGGATTGGGAAAAAAGGGGATTTACACACAAAAAGGAGGCAATAGTCAGAAGGAGGAATTTGTACATAGCTAATTTTTAGTATGTAAGCTATGGAATGTTGAGAGAAGTTACATACTGTATTGGTATGCATGAATATTCAACACAGACACGAGACACAGAGAATTGATTTACAAAACCTCTCTTCCTCTGTGCCCCCGTGCCTCTGTGTTTTTTCTTAAAATTGCCCCATCAACTCACATCCTTGGAAAAAATCCGCATCGTCATTACCCCCGCCAGGACAGTAGGGATAGCATAAATCAAAAAATTGGTAGACATCGAAAGCCCCATTCCAATTAAAAGACCTCCCACTGCCG
>JAGQVA010000097.1 GCA_020438265.1 Bacteroidota bacterium | reverse complement strand
ATGAAAATATCTTTACTCCCATCGTAAAGCCTCAACAGGATTTTGTCTTGCCGCCCTCAAGGCCTGAAAACTAATTGCCAGCAAAGCAATAGCAAAAACCATGAGAATGGGAAACAGAAATAATAATATACCTGGCGAAATCCGAAAAGCAAACTGACTCAACCACTTATCTATTCCAATCCAGATCAGAGGCAAAGCAATGATTCCTGCAACTCCCATCAGGAAAAACAAATCTTTGGACAAAAGAATAAAAATATCGGAGACACTCGCTCCCAAAATTTTCCGGATGCCCATCTCTTTTGCTCTTTTGTAGATGGAAAAACTAATCATTCCCATTAATCCCAGACAGGCGATAACGATGGCCATGATGGCAAAAACGGCGAAAATAAAACCAAATCGCGTGTCCTCTTCATATTGGGCGTTAAAATATTCATCCAGAAAAAACATAGAAAATGTATTCGCTGGAAATACTTCCTGATAAGCATCCTCCAATTGATTGACCGTGTTCTTAAGGCTTTTGGTTTCTACTTTGATTGCATACTGACTATGATACTCAAAAGTGGGCGTTTCCGTGGGCCGATAAAGAATCATCCCCATCGGTGTCTTGGCTTCTTTTAAACTAAAATGATGGTATCCCTCGGTTACCCCGATAATCGTATGGTCAAATCCTCTTTCATTTTTGATGACTTTGCCAATAGCATCTTCAGGATTTTCAAACCCCAGATTTTCAGCAAAATCGCGGGTAATAACCATTCTTTCATCCTGGTTTTGATGACGATCTTCAAAAAATGTCCCTGCCAGCAAGGGTATTTCAAACACATCAATAAACCCTTCATCTGCCATTAATTTGGGCATGGGAACAGACGTTTTTCCTTCATAGGTATAAGTGGAATGAGAATATCCCAGACTTCCTCCGGGTATTCCATCCACAGCTGTAAACCCTTTTACTCCCGGAATAGAAGTGGCCATTTGTCGAAAACGGTGAATGCTAAACAGATGAGTGCTGTCTTCAAATTTCTCAAAAGCTGTATGAGATTTTACTTCTGGTCCCTGAATCATTAATACCTGGTCTGTATTAAACCCAAGATCCTGGTTTTGCATAAAATTCAGTTGCTCCCGAATTAATAAAGTTCCGGCAATCAGGCAAATGGATATCACAAATTGAAGGGTAACCAAAAGTTTTCGCAAACGATTTTGCTGATTCATACTCTGACTCATTCCCAGAAGAGAGAGATTTCCGGAAAGTGCCCGAACAGGATGATAGGCAGACAGGAAAAACGCAGGATAAGAGCCCGAAAGAATGGTTCCTATTAGCACTACTCCTACCATAAGTCCTATCCAGGGCAAATATAACCCTGGCAACGAGCGCTCCAAAAAAGTCTCAAAGTATGGAAGGGTAAATTTCAGGCAAACCAGAGCCACCAAAAAGGAAATAAGATTCAAAATAAATGCTTCAGCCATAAACTGAAAAATCAGCTGTCTGCGTGAAGCTCCAATGACCTTTCTCACTCCTACTTCCTTCGCCCTTTGCAAAGATCGGGCTGTAGAAAGATTAATATAATTAAACCATGCGATCAGGAGAATAAACACGCCCAGAATGTTTAAAAACCACCACTGATTATAATCACCTGCTCCCTCCCTCAATTCTTCACGCAAATTGGAATGCTGATGGATGGCTGTAATCGGCTGTAAGAAGGCTTCTTTTTCAGTCCAACCGGGAATTGTTTCTGCTACCTGGCTGATCTTTTTTTCTAATCCATTCTGGTTAATGGCATCTGAAAAACGGATATAAGTATAAGAAGTGGGTTCGGCCCATTTTTGCTGAATCATTTCTCCTACAAATTTGTCTTTCAACAAATCCTGATAGGAAAGCAAAACATGAATATTGAGATGAGAAGGCTGAGGAATATCCTCAACGATAGCGGTGATTTTCACCCTTTTTCGGTCAAATTCACTCACTACTTCCAACTCCTGACCAATGGGATTTTTGCCAGGGAAATACCTTTCCGCTCCTGACTGTGTAAGCACACCTGTTCCGGGAGAAGAGAGCAACCCGGACCGGGAGCCTTCTATTAACTTCAAGCCAAACACCTCAATGATCTCAGGATCAGCAAAAAAAATGGATTCTTCTCTTTTACTTGTTTTATCAGAAAAAACAGATATATCCCCTCCAAAAATCCGATCCAGGCGTCCGATGTTTTCTATCTCGGGAATTTGTTCATCCAGAAGATCTTTAAAACCGGTGTAGGTTCTGGCGAAGTCTGCCTGAATTCCCAAATCGTCTTTTTGGGAAAGTCCGAGCCGGTAAATTTTATCAGCCCGATTGATCCCCCTGTCAAAACTCCATTCATACCAGGTGTATTGGAAAATTAAAAAGGCAGCAGTAATACCCAACACCAGGCCCAGTAAATTAAGGGTACTTGCATATCGGTGTCTCAGGAGGATTCTCCAGGCGATCAAAAGATGGTTAATCAGCATAATTATTTAAAAAATTTCTCTACTTTATGAACAGCCGAAGGCAAGGTAAATACCACTACCCGGTCTCCGGATTCAATCATTGTATTTCCATTAGCAATAAACCCTTCTTCTTCCCGAATGACCCCGGCGATGATGGCATCACGAGGAAATTTCAGCTTCTTAATGGGGGTTTCTGCTACATGGCAATTATGATGGACAATAAACTCCAGAATTTCAGAATCTACCCCATGCAAACTTGTCAGTGAAGCTACGGTACCTTCGCGTACATATCGGAAAATATTGTTTACCGTAATCATTTTCTTATTGATCAGGGTATCAATACCGATATTCTGGGAAAGACTGATATAATCAATATTTTCAACCAGGGCGATGGTTCGTTTCACTCCATGATTTTTAGCGACCAGACAGGAAATGATATTGTCTTCAGAATCTCCGGTAACAGCGATAAATGCATCCATTTCCTCAATACCCTCTTCCTCAAGGAGTTCTACATTACTTCCATCCCCATGAATCACCATTGCCTCTACCAGTTCATCAGCCAGTTCATAACACTTTTCCTTATCGTAATCGATGATTTTTACTTTGTATTCTGACTGCACCCTTTTGGCAAACTCACGGCCGATCAGACTTCCCCCCAAAATCATGATTTTGCGAATGTCAATTCGCTCCTTTCCCGCAAAAGCCATCAGCTCGTCCACAGATTTGGGAAGACTGATAAAATACACATGATCTCCAGGAGCAAATTCAGTATCTCCCCGTGGAATAATCGTTCTCGCGCCACGCTGAATAGCCACAACCGTAAACTCAAGATCCGGTTTGATTTTCACCGCTTCAATGAGATTCAGTCCAACCAGCGGGGCTTTTTCCTCCAGAATCAGACCGGTAAGTGATAATTTTCCTTCTCCAAACTCAAAAGAATCTGTCAGAGAAGACCGTTTAATCAGTCTCTTTATCTCTGCAGCAGCCAGGTCTTCAGGAAAAACCATCGAATCTATTCCCAATTGGTGAAGGTCCAGTTTTTCTTTTTCAATCTGGAACTCAGGATTACTAATTCGTGCAATCGTTCTTTTTGCACCCAAATGTTTGGCGATAATGGCCGTGGTAATATTGGTTTCCTCAGAAGAAGTAGCAGCAATTACCAGATCTGATCCTTTTACACCTGCCTGTTCCAAAAGCTGAATAGAAATCGAATTTCCTTTCAGTACTCCCACGTCCAGATGGCTTTCGGCATAGGTAAGCCTTTCCTCCACATGATCAATCAACATGATGTCGTGGTCTTCATGAGAGAGCATTTTGGCCAGATGAAAACCGACATCTCCGGCTCCTGCGATAATTATTTTCATATTTTTATTTCAATCTAGCTATTAGCCTTTGGCTATTGGCCTTTAGCTATTGGATTTTGGCTAAATGCCAAAGGCTAATAGCCAATAGCTTATAAAATCATTACAAAAATAAGGATTCTTTTAACCTTTAAAAGAGGTAAATTTTCAAAAAGTACGTGGCATTTATATGAAAGGAATTGACAAATCATGCAAGAAATATGACCATTCACGCAGGCAGGCAGGAGGAGTTATCATTTTTTTCGTCAATTTTATACGATAACCCACTTGCCCTTTCACCCATCCAAATACAGATCAACCGAATGAAGAACGATCAAAACCTAGATATGCTCGCTGTAATTCACTCTTTACCTCAAAACCTACAGGAAGAAGTTTATCATTTTGTCGAATTTTTGGTCAAAAAGCAGGAAAAATTAACAACTAATAGGGAAGAACCATATTATCAGGTTAAATTTGGGAATCCAAATGGTCTCTTAATCATAGGAGATTCTGGAAAATCTATTAGTTGACTGATAGTTTAAAAATTGGAGGAATGGAAATCAAAATGGTCAAGATGTTTCTAATAAGGGAATGAGATGTTTCTTGTAATCTAGCGCTATATCTAACCTAGCCAAAATTTTCAAACCCTTTCTGCCATGATTCTCCATCCTCCATTTTATTTAACGAAAAGCATTTCACGATATTTGGGCAGGGTCCAATAATCATCATCAATCATGCCTTCCAGATGGTCAATATTTTTTCTTACTTCCTGAAAAGTAGGAATCACTCTTTCGGCATAACTCGCTGCAATTTCTCTTAACCCCGGTGATCTTTCAGCCTTTCTTCCCGCCTTTTCCATCTCCTCACAGCTATTAATGACATTTTTTATACACTCACTGATTTCGATGGCAATTCCTTCAACAGAGACGATGTATTGCTCCAGTCCGGCCTGTTTCATCAGAGAAATATTTTTCAGAAGGTCTTTCTGGTATTTAATAGAAGCAGGAATCACTTTTGTCATGGCCAATTCCCGAATAATAGACACTTCAATCCGCACCCGATTCAGGTATTCATTCATAGAAACCTCATATCTGGCCTGAATTTCCGGGGTAGAATAGACTTCTGTAGCAGAAAAAAGGGCCCTGGATTTATCGTTCAGGTAGACATCCAGCGCAAAGGGGGTAAGCCCCGGATCAGTCAGTCCACGTTCCCTGGCCTGCTGTTTCCACGATTCACTGTATCCATCTCCTTCAAAAAGTATTTTTTTACCCGCAATAATATAATCCCTGATTACATCAAGAATCGCTGATTCCAGGTTTCTTCCCCGGTTGATTTTACGATCTACCCTTCGCTGAAAGTTCTCCAGTTGGCGGGCAACAATGGTATTAAAAATAGTCATGGGACCCGAACTATTCATCGAAGCGCCCACTGCTCTGAATTCAAATTTATTACCCGTAAAAGCTATCGGTGAGATTCGGTTGCTATCTGTATTGTCCAGCAATAATTCAGGAATTTCACTGATTCCCAGGTGCATCAGTTCACTGATATTTTCATTTTTCTTACGACGGGGAGGATTTTCAATGTCTTCAAGGACTTTTGAGAGAAGGCTTCCGATATACACTGAAATGATCTTCGGAGGCGCCTCATTGGCTCCAAGGCGCAGATCATTTCCTAAAGAAGCAATACTGGCACGAAGTAAATCTGCATGTTCATGAATTCCCCTGATCACTGAGACGAAGAATATCAGAAACATCAGGTTTTGCTGAGGATCGGCTCCGGGCGAAAGCAGATTTACCCCTGTATCTGTCTCCAGAGACCAGTTATTATGTTTACCTGACCCATTGATTCCATCAAAAGGTTTTTCGTGCAGGAGGGCCGCCAAATGATGCTTACGAGCTGTCCTGTCAATCAAGTCCATCATCATTAATCCATGATCTATGGCTACATTGATCGGTTCATAGCGGGGAGAACATTCAAACTGGCTGGGTGCAACTTCATTATGGCGGGTTTTGAGAGGAATTCCCAGACGATGGCAATCCAGTTCCAATTCATTCATAAAGGCAAAAACCCGCTCATGGATAGAGCCAAAATAATGATCCTCCAGCTGTTGTCCCCGGGCAGAACTTGCGCCCAAAACGGTACGACCCGTGAGAATCAGATCAGGTCTTAGCTCATAAAAATTTCGGTCAATCAGGAAGTACTCCTGCTCGATTCCCAAAGTTGGATTGACTCTTTTAACCTTTTTATCAAAATAATTACAAACAGCTACAGCAGCCTTATCCAGACGGGAAATGGATCTCAAAAGCGGTAGTTTATAATCCAGCGCCTGCCCTGTATAAGAAACAAAAATCGTGGGGATACACAGAGTAATGCCATAGGTAGTTTCAAAAATAAAAACAGGCGAACTACAATCCCAGGCAGTATATCCACGCGCTTCGAAGGTAGTTCGTAACCCTCCACTGGGAAAGGCTGATGCATCGGGTTCCTGCTGGCTAAGTTCTTCTCCGGAAAATTTGTCAATCGCCTCACCATCAGAAAGCTCAAGAAAAGAATCATGTTTTTCTGCGGTACGCCCCGTAAGCGGCTGAAACCAATGGGTATAATGCGTCGCTCCCATATCCATCGCCCAGGCTTTAATGGCGTTTGCTACGGGTTCGGCAATATTTCTGTCAAGGGTTCGCCGCTGCTCAATACAGGCTTCCAGTTCCTGAAAGGCTTCTCTTGATAAGAATTGTTTTCGTTTTCCCCGGGAAAAAACATTTTCAGCAAATATCTCACTGGGCCTTTTGGATTTGTCGATCGGCTTCATTGGCGCTCTGGCCTGAATCTGAGCAATAGCAGCAAAACGAGGGTTCATAAACAGAATAATTAATAAACAAGGATCTAATTTACAATTTAGGCTTGAAAGGAGGAGAAAAAAATTGAATTGTCTACACAAGCTCAGGATTCTGAGTTTTTTCCTTCAGGTAAGCCCGGGGAGTCATTCCGGTTTCTTTTTTGAAGGCGCGGTTAAAAGTAGTCTTGGAATTAAATCCCACCTGAAAAGCCAAAGCCAAAAAGGTCTCTTTACGGTTTTCGTCCTTCTGCGCCAATCGAATAAATTCCTTGATTCGGAAGCCATTGATAAAGTCGTAAAAACTGCATTCATATCCCTCATTGATCACTCTTGACAATGTATGGGTATTTGTCCCTATTAAATCAGCCAGATCAGTAAGGGTCAATTCCGGTTTAAGATAGGCTCCATCTTCCTCCATCACCCGCTTGAGTCTTGATTTATAATTGACCATTTCTTTGTCTGACAAAAAGGAATCTTTATATTTTTCAACCACTTTGGCCAGTTTAAAAATTTCAGGCTGATTAATGGCAAAATAACCCAGAATATAAGTAGTACAGGAGAAAACCAACCATGCCGTATCCGTGCTGTTTTCCCGAATCCAGGTAGCATCGAAATTCAACAACCAACCCAGGCCAGATATCAGGTAGATAAAAAGCCATATAATCAGGCAAATTGCATTGAGCCACATAACCCCGTTAAAATAGCGGAGGTTTTCAAACGATTGGGTTTTTAAAGACTCCTCCCCATAATCCTGTAAAGCCTTTCTCGCCCGAACCCAATAATAGGTATTAAAAATTAGCGCCAATCCTCCTACAAGGGCAAAAATCGGGTGGATTTTTCGGTCAACAATTTGCTGAATAAAGACGAAGTGATCCCTGAAAAATAAAGGAATATAAGAGATGATATGCAGACTAAAGGGAATAAAATGGAGAATCACCCATTTCCTGTCCAGAGGTTCCAGTTTGAGCAGATTGCGGATATAAAAATAGAATACAGGACCATAGGCAAACAGAATGAGTTCTGGCAGCAGGATGAGTTTAGGCATCCATTGAAACAATTCCCGGTCATAAGTAGAAACCCTTCCCACCAGGGCAAAAGAAATCATCAAAAGCAATAAGGATAGGATGCGGTTGGCTCTTTGGTTTTTTTCCTGAATTCCATTCAGAGCAATAATCAGCAAAATGCCCTGAAAAGCAGAGAGCAATAAAAGGAGGGTATAACCGCTATATGGATTTCCAGCCAGATCCTCCCAGCTTTCCACCTGAATATAGACTGCTTTATCCTTTTGATCACCATTTTCCAGAAAACGATTGGTGCGGGCCTGGCCGCTGGATCGCCCTTCTACGGAAGACCAGTTTCCACGGGTAATTTTATAATAAAAGGAAGGAATATCATTGGGAAATGAAAAAGAATAGAGACTGTCGCCAGAGATTTTTATTTGATAATTGGGATCTCCCGGATTCCAGTCATTAAAATCACCGACGATATATATATTCGCATCGTGGGGCGTGTTTTCAGGAAAATCGGTTATGACGATTTGTATTTGCCCCAGAGAAAATCCATAGAAAAAAAGTAAAACAATTCCGGCGATTGAATACTTCATTCGAGTAATAGTAATTGGCTAATAGCTATTGGCTGTTAGGTGTTAGCTATTGGCTGTTTAACATAGCAGTTAACATTTTTGTTCAAAACATTAACAATCAAAGGCTAATAGCCAACAGCCAAAATAAGCATCATTTGGCAGAATTGAAATGGAGGCGTATTATTTAGGAAAAGGTATGTAAAATCAGGTGAAAAAATCAATCAAAAAATGACAGATTTCAAATTGTCATCCAATGGAAATCCATGCAAGGAAAAATATTTTATAAAGAAAAATACCTAAGCTCTTGCCGGAGGGTTATCCATGAGGCTACTGACTTTTGAGATAAGATCCCGAATAGGAATAGGCTTTTTAATATACTCGGTAACTCCCAGAGAAAAAGCCTGACTTACAGCAGAATTTTCAGTTCTGCAAGTTACCATGACAAAAGGAATTCCCCCCAATTGATCGCGAAGTTTTAAATACTGAAACAGCTCCAGTCCGTTCATTTCCGGCATCATCCAGTCACAAAGGATCATGTCTGGTTTTTTCTTTCCCAGAAAATCAATCGCCTTTTTGGCCCGGCTAAAGGCTTTGACTTTGAATCCTTCTTTGGAAAAATTGTATTCCATTAAATCCAGCAAGTCCTCTTCGTCGTCAATGATAACTATTAATTTATTTCGCATTGATTTCTCGTAATTCTGCGCAAACAACAAAAGAAATATATATTAGAGGTTATCAATAAATTAAGGAAGTGTAAACAGTTTAAACTGGTAAGAATTTATATCCTACTCCCTTGATTGTCACGATGTATCTGGAACCGATTTTTTCCCGAAGTTTGCGCACATGCACATCAACGGTACGATCTGTTACATGAAGATTGTCCCAAATTCTGGCAAGCAAATCTTCCCGCGAAAAAACCTTCCCGGGACGGCCAGCCAGATAGGAAAACAGTTCAAACTCTTTTCGTGGAAGAGGAATTCGTTCACCGTTTTTCTTCACAACATATTCATCCATGATAATCTCCAGGTCGTGAATTCGAATAATTTTGGCTCGTCCTCCAACCCTTCCGGGTTCAAAATCCTTTCTCCTTAGCAGGGCTTTAATCCTGCTTTTTAACACCCTGGGTTTAATCGGTTTATAAATATAATCATCCGCCCCGGCTTCAAATCCTGCCACTTCCGAATATTCTTCTGCTCTGGCAGTGAGAAAAACGACAATCACATTTTCCAAACCTGGTGTCTCCTTGATTTTCAAACAGGTAGAAACCCCGTCCAGTTTAGGCATCATGATATCAAGAATAATCAGATCCGGTTTGACGTCAGTGGCTTTATCAATAGCCTCAATACCATTCGTAGCCTGGTACACTTTGTAACCTTCCTGTTCAAAGTTATACCTCAACAAATCTAAAATGTCAGCCTCGTCGTCAACAAGTAATATTTTAGCTGTTTCTGTCAAAGTGTCAACCTCATTTAGTATCATGGTTCCAAGTTGATATTTTTCCCCCTGCAACCAAAGAGACAAAACGGATATTAACCATAAAATAATTATCACTTAACAAATGAATAACTATGTTTTAACAAAAGGCTAATATTGATAACAGACAAACCTGTTTCTTTCGCAAATGAGTCATTCTCATGTTAGTTTTAACCGATTTTTCCTCTCCCATTATTTCTCAAAAGACTTAAGTTTGCAGCAAGAATTTTTCATTCATGACAAAGGCTAAACTTGTATTTTTCCTTTTCCTTGCTGCCTTTATTGGATTCACTTCACAATTATCTTCCTATTCAGATGGACCTCCCACTGCCCGCACAGGTGCTCCGGGAGAACTTACCTGCTTTAATGGATACTGCCATAATAGTTTTCAGTTAAATTCAGGTCCGGGATATTCGAGAATTGATTCAGACATCCCTTCAGCCGGATATGCGCCGGGTGAAACCTACGACATTACATTGACTGTCGCCCACCCAGACATGAAACGATTTGGTTTTCAGCTACTTCCATTTAGCCCGTTAACTGAAAGCCTGTCTGGCGAGATTGTCCTTTCTTCTCCCGATAAGACGAAGCTGGAAGAAGACAAAGGCAGAACTTACATTATGCACGATACTGCCCAGGCCATTATGGATTCTGCTTCCTGGAATTTCCAGTGGAAAGCGCCTCCGCAAGGATCTGGTAACGTGGTTTTTTATTGGGCATTTGTCGCTTCAGATTCTAGTGAAAACCGGGCCGGAGACTATGTATACAAATCCAATCAGGAGTTTGCAGAGAATCTTACGGCTTCCAACTTTCAGGATCTCTCGGCAGAAAATCATTTGCGAATCGTCAATCAGCCTGGTCAGCCATTTCGCTTTTCTTCTCCGGATAAATTAATTCGGAACCTTCAGGTGGAAGTTCGGGATATTCAGGGGAGACGGATCAGTACCTGGCAAGGGGATTTGGGGACTCAGGAAGTGGAGCTTTCTTTGGAAACAACCGGGGTTTATTTGGTTTGGTTTCGGCAGGGGCAGAAACAGTGGGGGCGTAAGGTTTTGAGGTAGATGAGGCCAAATGGAATCTGCCTGTTTTGGGGGTTGGGTCGAACTTGGGAAAGTCCGACTACTTGTGCCGCAACAGTGCAATATTTTCCACATGAGCTGTTTGGGGAAACATATCCACCGGCTGAATTTTCAGCAGGTCGTAATGAGGAGCCATTTGGGCGATATCACGCGCCTGGGTAGAGGGATTACAACTTACGTAAATCACGTATTCCGGAGCCATTTCGATGATTTTATCGACAACTTTGGGAACCATTCCCTGACGAGGAGGATCAGCAATGACGACATTGG
>JAGQVA010000988.1 GCA_020438265.1 Bacteroidota bacterium | reverse complement strand
GTCTTCCATCACTTCCTGGAAATCTTTGGTCAGGGCATTGCTGAATTTGTACTTTTCGTAATAAGTTTTGATTCCTTTCTGGAAGTTTTCGTCTCCAACTTCTTTTCTCAGCATGTGTAAAATCCAGGAGCCTTTTTGATAAGAATTTGCATTTAACAGATCGGTTAATTCATTTACTTCGGTATCCACCACAGGGCCAGATAAAGCACTGTAAAAAATAAGACGCCGATCATTGGCCAACTCAGCTTGCATCCGCTCTTTCCCGTAAATCGCTTCTACATACAAATGGGTAAAATAAGTAGCAAATCCCTCACTCAGCCAAACGTGATACCAGCTAGCCTCTGAAGCTGAATTTCCAAACCATTGATGAGCAATTTCATGAGCAAGCAATGTTTCTGTATCAAAAGTTCTTTTACCGGTAATAGAGGTTTCCGAATAAAATATATTACTGGCATTCTCCATCCCACCGTAGCGAGTGGTTGATTGTACATTGGCGAGTTTGGCGTAGGGGTAAGGAGCAATATAATTCTCCATAAATTCCAGTACTTTCAAAGCCATTTCGTAGTCGTAGAATCCCTGATCCTTATTCTGCGGATAAACCCAACTAGAGATGGGAATTCCCTTATATTCAGTCAGATGATCTACGGCAAATTCGGCAACTCCGATCACCATGACCTTGGTGGGCAGCGGGACTTTACTTTCCCATCGGGTGGATTCATTCCCATTAAAAAGGCTGATTTCCTCGTCAAGTTCCCCATTAGCGACTACCTGATATTTTGCCGGAGCAACTACAGTAAAACTCACTGTAGCTTTGTCCGCCGGATGATCAATAACCGGAAGCCAGTGTCGGGCGCGATTGGGCCAGTTGTCGCCAAAATAGGTACGACGACCATACATATTCTTCGAGATAATAAGTCCGTCAGCAGGAATGCCGGAATAAAATACCTTGATATCCCACTTCGTACCGGCGGCTACCATCTCAGACATCTCAATAAAGAGTTTTTCATGATGATGGGAAAATCGCATTTCTTTTCCTTCATGCATAACTTCTATGACTTTCATTCCCTTCTGGGCCCCAGGCTTTTGCTCTATCAGATCCAGAATGATCGTTGGTATATTTGCCTCTCTGAAGGCCAGGGTAATTTCCGCTTCCCCTTTGATTTCATCAGTTTCATTGAGAAATAACTTAAAATCGTAATGTAAGATGTCGATCTTTGGGTCAGGGAAAGGCTGACTATGAACGAAGTAACAACCAATGATTAGTAGTAAAAAAGCGATTTTCCTTTTCATGTGCGAAAGTTAAGGAAATTTGCTCATTGCGCCGTTTTAAAAAAGATATGGGGAATCGTTAGCTTTAAAACACGGCGCGAAAAGCATAAAACAAAACGTCCGAAAGCTTTTTCGAGTAAAAACGACCTGAAACAGATAACACTATGAAAAAAATCTTCTTCACATCAGACCATCACTTTGGCCATGAGAACATCATTCGGTTTTGCAATCGGCCCTTTAAAGATGTGGAAGAAATGAATCGGGTAATGATTGAAAGATGGAATGAAAAAGTGGGGGCTGAAGATGAGGTTTATCACCTCGGTGATTTTGCCTTGCTGAAAGATCATAGTCAGTTACCAGAGATCATTGATCAATTAAATGGAGTCAAATATCTGATTACCGGAAACCATGAAGCAACGGCAATCACAAACAGGCGAAAATTCAAATGGATTAAGGATTATTATGAGTTGAAAGTCAAAGATCCGGAAAAATCAAATGGGGTTCAGCGAATCATACTCTTTCATTATGCAATGCGAGTCTGGCGAGGAAGTGGTCGGGACAACTGGCATCTCTATGGTCATAGCCATGGAAACCTGCCGGATTTAGAAGATAGTCTTTCCTTTGATATTGGAGTAGACAACCACGATTTTTACCCACTTTCTTATGAGGAAGTTAAAGCCATTATGAAAACCAAAAACCGGGTTTCGCCCTATAATAAATCCTAAAATAATGATACTTGAAATCAGGCAAGGAAACAAAAATGATATTCCATCTATCGCTCAATTATTAATCAAAACCTGGTCTGAATCTTACCGGGGCTTTTTACCACACGCTTTTTTAGATCATTTGGACCTGGCGCGACAAATCAAACGTCATCAAAGCTATTTTGAAAAAGGCATTTCCTATTTAGTAGCGGAGAATAGCGAATCAGAACTACTCGGATTTGCATCTTATGGTGAAAGCAGATTCGAACAAATAGATTCTGATCTGGAATTATACACCCTTTATGTAGAACCAAACTTTCATGGGAAAGGCATCGGGAAACAATTACTTGAAGCAATTATTCACAAAACACAAGAGAAA
>JAGQVA010000987.1 GCA_020438265.1 Bacteroidota bacterium | reverse complement strand
CTTTTTTGATAGCCTGTATCAATTCCACATAATCATTTTCCATCTCATTCTCTTGATTTGTGTAGAAAAATAATAAAAGGTAAACACCTGAGTATAATAAAATTGCATTTTTTTGCCTGGATATGAATAATATTCAACACAGAGACACGAAGATTTTTTAATGATTAGCGTTTTTTTCTCTGTGCCCCAGTGTCTCTGTGTTTTTCTTTTAATCATAAAAAATAATCATTTCCCAATGTTTCAACTGTACGAAATCGTACAGTTATGTTCGAAACCGTACCTTTAAAAACTGTGTAATCATTTCAACTATTTGATTTTGAGATAGTTGTGTTTGGTATGTTAATTGGATTACTAGTCAACACAGCTCTAGCGGAGAATTTAGGTTACATCCAAAAATTGATATGATATGCGTAACCCTGCATCAACGTTCTCCTATTACGAAGATTCCCGTGATCCATCCGGGACTCAATCATCTGATAACCAGATTATCTACTCAAGATTAAGAAAGGTAGATAGGAAGGTAGTCAACAAAGGCATCTCAATCAAATATGTGATTGAGGGCGAAGAATCTTATCGTGTAAATCATCAGTCCTACAAGGTTAAGTCTGGTGAATACCTCATCATTAATGAGGGACGCGAAGTACAATGTTCATTAGAATCCGATCATCCGGTGGAAGGACTCTGGATTCATTTAAGCAAGGATTTGATCGAAGAAGTGTATCGAGAAATCAAATCCAGTTTACCTGATTCTAAAGGAATCCGCCTGCTCGATCCTGCTGGCAAACTCGAACTTTGTGAGCATGTTTTTACCGCTCAGGATAGTTTTCTGGGTAAGCAGCTCGAAGCACTCGGAGAGTCAACCCGACAGCATCCTCACCAGCCTGTGAGGGAGGTAAATCAGGTAGCCCGAAATCTGGCTGAAGGATTGGTCAGATCCCAATGGCGGGTTTATCAGCAGATTAACCGCCTTACCAGCGCCAAACTTTCGACCAAGAAAGAACTGTACCGGCGTTTATGTATTGCCCGGACTTATATCCACAATCATCTGAGCGAACCGCTCGATTTGGATACCCTTTCTCAGGTCGCCTGCTTGTCAAAGTACCATTTTATCCGATTATTTAAGGAAGTCTTTAGCCAGACACCCAGACAGTATCTGATTAAAAAACGGCTGGAAGCTGCCAGTAAATTGCTTTTGAATTCTTCAAAAAGTTTTCATGAAATTTGTCTGGAAGTAGGTCTCAAAGACAGCAGCTCTTTTGGACGTCTGTTTAAAAGAAGTTATGGTGCTACGCCGCATATTTACCGGCGGATGAATGCGGGTTAGAGAGCAGGTTTAGGAAGACTTTTTTCAAAAAGCAAAGATTGTATTAAAAGTCGGAAGACTCAACACGGAGGTGCTGGGATATAGAGGTAAGTGATTGATTATCAACTTCTCTGTATCCTGGTTTCTCCGTGTTTTTTATTAAAATTGACCTTTTGATACAGCCGCGTGTTTTCTTTAATCCCACGATTGATTATATTTGAATTTAAGTTGAGAAAAAACGAACAATATGAGTTGGTTTAAACGAGTAAAAGATAATATCCTTACCAAAACGGAGGATAAGAATAATACACCGGATGGATTGTGGGAAAAATGCCCGTCCTGTAAGAAAGCATTGCAGACCAAAATGTTGAAACGCAATGTGTACGTGTGTATGAATTGTGATCATCATCTTCGGATTGGTAGCGCTGAATATTTTGACATTCTCTTTGATGGAGACTCATTTTATGAGCAAAATGAAGATATCATCTCTGCGAATCCGCTTGAGTTTGAAGATACTAAAAAATATCCCGATCGGGTTAGATCTGCTTTTGCCAAAACAGGTCTTACTGATGCGATCCGGACAGCTTATGGCCCGATCAATGGCATGAATGTCATGGTCTGTGCGATGGATTTTCGTTTTATTGGTGGAAGTATGGGAAGTGTAGTGGGAGAAAAAATCAGCCGTGCGATAGATAAGTGCCTGGAAGAAAAAATGCCTTTGCTGATCATTTCCAAGAGTGGTGGTGCAAGAATGATGGAAGGTGCGCTGAGCCTTATGCAAATGGCGAAAATCAGTGCTAAACTGGCTGTGCTGGGAGAAAAAAAGATCCCTTATATTTCTCTACTGACTGATCCTACAACTGGTGGTGTAACGGCCAGTTTTGCGATGCTGGGGGACCTCAATATTGCTGAGCCGGATGCATTGATTGGTTTTGCCGGACAAAGGGTAATCAGAGATACAATTGGCAGGGATTTGCCCGATGGGTTTCAGCGCTCTGAATTTGTTCTGGAGCATGGATTCCTCGATTTTATCGTCAGCCGTTTGGAATTA
>JAGQVA010000986.1 GCA_020438265.1 Bacteroidota bacterium | reverse complement strand
GTAGTAAATAGTTCTTTCGCATAGTATTGATACATTTTCAGATGCTGAAATTAGGAGAATCTGATTGGGATTCAAAGTGTATCTGAACTGTGCTGTTAGGGGATGGTTAATTCTCTCATTGATGCAAATTTTGCATCAATGAGAGAATTAAAATTATTGTTTAAGAATCGGTTCCGATATCAATAATTTTCCATGCTCGTCCATTAATCGCAGCATATAAATTCCTTCTGCCAGGCTGCTGATTTGCCAGGTTTCCTCCCCGCTTTGCCTGAATTCGGCTTTGAAGGAAGGAATGATTCTGCCGCGCATATCAAACAGCCTTACTTCAATTTTTCGATTGGGTGTTCCTTCAAATTGGAGAATTAGCTGATCCGATGCGGGATTGGGATACGCCTTAAATTCAAACGGCAATCCAGAAGCAGGATCAATACCCGTTTTGTAAATATGATCAGGCTGTTGAATCCCCTGGGTAAGGGCCAGTTTAAATCCGCTGCCAAGGGTCGCGATAAAACTCTCTCCAGCTGTAGACATCACATCAATGCCCGGGGTAGGGGATTGGTACAAAATGCCGTGGCTGGAAAGAGCTTGTCGTGCGATGGTAATTTGTGCTTTCGGGGTTTGAAAAAACAAAATTGTCAGGACAAACAGGAAGGTTGTTTTTATGTATAATTTTTCCATGTTACTTTCTGTTTTTAAAGGTTTTTTCCTCATTCTTCTCAGGCGTTTCATCTATATCACCTCCATATTCCTCATTCAAATCCCGCACAACCTTAAAATCCTCAAAACCCTTGCGGACACATTTTACTTCCCAGTCAAAGCTGTAATTCCCTTGTCCCTGGAGTAATTCTTTTACCTTAAATCCTTCATTAGTCTTTTCAATTACAGCAAGTCCTTTTGAATCAGCTGATAGAGGAGTCAGGATAACTGTCATAGTCTGTGAAGTAGCCAAAACGCGGAAATATTCAGGAAATTCAATACTCGCTTCTCCATTGATCAAATCACTCGAACCTCTCACATAAGCAGCAGCTTCCGGTCCTTCCAGACTGGCAAACCAGATTTCTTTTTCAGGTTTTTCAGGATGCGTCATTCTAAAACTTTTAATATCACCAAATACAATCCCCTGCCCGAGGTTATTGACATACATGCCAGCCTGTTGGTTTCCACTGGAATCACTTACCTCAAAATAGCCGTGATTGGGGAAACTATTGAGAAAGGTCAATCGCGAATTGTAATTTGAATTGGGACCTCTGGTGTCCATATAACCGCTATTTCCCACAGATTTTCCTAAAGAAAAGATTTGTGCAGTGTTATTATAACCCCAGATATGATTATAAGCGAAAATGTCGTCATACCCGTAGATATCGTCATTCACGAAAATATCATCACTCACTGTTACATCAAACAGCGCATTGACAATCGCGTCCAGGGTGATTAATGATGCGTCCAGATTGATGTCAGTGGCGAAAAGTAAGAGATCGTTATCTGTAACTTCTTCAATGTAGGCAGCGTTTCCGTCGCCAAAATTAAGCCTTGCGCCATATAGGCTTGCCCCATTAACACCAGTTAGTCGTAAGGTCGAATTGCTCCCTCCCACATGCAGACGATGGGTAGGAGCAGTTATTCCCACACCTACATTCCCCGTATTTCGGTAAATATCAGAACCGGAAAGCGTCCATAAACTCGCCAAATCATCGGAATAAGTCCAGGAGGTGCCATTCCACTTTAAAATCTGCCCTGTCAAAGGAGTGCCAGCCGATATGGAGAGACCATTGATTTTGGAAACCGTAGGATTGGGGTAGGTACCAGAAAGATCTCCCCCGGCAGCAGAGCCTATGGTAATATCATCATTTGCATTAATATCTCCTATATTATTAATAACCGAACCAGTCAATTGAATCCCTGTTCCTGCGGAATAAGTGGTGTTATCATCAGTTGCCGGAGTCCAGGCGGTACCATCCCACTTCAGAATTTGTCCAATAGAAGGCATCGTGGAGCTCACAGGCTGCCCACCAATTTGACTAACTGTGGGGTTAGGATAGGTTCCGCTCAGATCGCCCCCTGCTGGAGAACCAATTGTGATATCATCGCTGCCGTCTGTATCACCGGTATTTGTAATGACCGTTCCGGCAATCTGAATGCCTGTACCTGCGGTGTAGGTGGTATTATCGTCCATCGCAGAGATCCATTGAGTGCCGTCCCATTTCAATACTTCCCCAGCGTTTGGCGTACCAATATTCAGCGGAAATCCTTCAATTTGGCTTACAGTGGGGTTGGGATAAGTTCCGCTCAGATCCCCACCAGCAGTGCTACCAATGGTGATATCATCCAGAGGATTCAGGTCTCCTGTATTGGAA
>JAGQVA010000985.1 GCA_020438265.1 Bacteroidota bacterium | reverse complement strand
CCTATCAGATTTCGGTCAATGGAAATATTTCCACTCACCTTACCTATAGTAATCCAGTAGGCAGCGGGGAAGCCGAAACCATCCAAAAGGACGGAATCTATGAATCCGGGCAGGCCTGTACGCCTTTTAATCTTTTTGCCGAGCAGGCTTTGGGGGCAGACTTACTCAGTTTTAGCGGGAAAACAGAACCACAGGGAATTTTATTATTCTGGGAAATGTATCAGGGGTTGGGGGAAGATGATATATGGATTGAAAAGAGAATGGAAAACCAGGGATTTCAGCCATTGGCACGAATAAAATCTGGTACGAAAACCGGTGAAATTCAAAATTTCAACTATTTGGACCAAAAACCTTTTAGTGGCATAAACTCTTATCGGTTGAAGTTTGTTAATCTGGAAGGAAACGAATCCCATTCCCAAATCATTGATATTGAATATATTATAAATGATGCTTTTGAAGTTCTAGCCGTCTGGCCTAATCCGGCAGAAGAAGCCGTAACCCTTCAAATGAGTTGTGCCAAACCCGCAGATGTAAGATTTCAATTAATTTCGACAATTGGAAAACCCGTTTTGGTTCGTAATTTGAAATTATCAGAGGGAATAAACACAATTCCCGTTGACTTGAGTTTGGTACCTCGTGGAGTTTATTTGTATGCAATCAATGGTCTGACCTCAACCCGTTGGGGCAGATTAATCAAAAAATAGTATGCATTTCAGAGTTTACCGTCCTGTTATGCAAAAATGGCCTTCCTTTGGGGAGGCTTTTTTTATTAGGGTAATCTTCACTACAGATAGGGATGGTTCTTATATGGTTTTATTCCTATATTTTCAGTCCATTCCATTCATTATGATTAACCAAAAAAAACGAATATTTCTGCTTTTTATCCTTTTGAGCTTTTTCACAGGAATTTCCTCTATTCTTGCCCAATCAGACCTCCAGAAGATAAAAGAAAGAGTAATAACGGAACTCATGAAACCTTCTGTTGATGACACAGAAGTAACCAATCTGCTTGAAACCATCCAACCCAACGGCACCTGGCCCGGAATCAACTATCAGGACGTTTCCCGGACGGGATTCGAGCACCGCTACCACCTTGCGAATATGGTAAAACTGGCCCGCGCCTATCAATTCAAAAAATCCAAATTTTACCATAAGAAAAATGTCAGACAAACCATCGAACTGGCTTTAAAATTATGGATAGATAATGATTATTTCTGCGATAACTGGTGGCATAATCAAATTGGTACTCCCAATGGACTGGTTTCCTTGATGTTGATTATTGGGGATGAATTAGACCCTGAGCTGGTAAAAAAGGCACAACCCATGATCGGACGGGCACATATAGATGCTCCCGGGGCACGCCCTGGTGGAGACCGCATTAAAATTGCCGGTATTCAGGCGAAAAACCTTCTTTTTTTAGATGAATCTGCGAAATTCGATACCGTCATCAGAGTTATTGAAGGGGAAATTAAATTTTCCGAATGGGTTGGTGCCACTTATGGATATAGTTTCAGAAATATTCCCACAGGATTTTCCAATCGGGAAATGGGAGGCCGTGGTATCATGCATGATTATAGTTTTCATCATCGGGTTGATGGGGTGAATAATACCCTTTCTTATGGACTGGGATATGCAGATGCGTTTGTCGAATGGGCAGTATATACCGCTGATACTCAATATGCTTTTTCGGAGGAAAAGCTGGAAAGGCTGATTGATTATTTTTTAGACGGAATTTGTAAAACAGCAGTGTTTGGCAGGTTTCCTGATGCAGGAGCTAAAAATCGAAGCATCAGTCGAAAAGGTACGCTAAAACCCTATTCCGCTGCAATGGCAGAAAAACTGTTGGAAACTTCCAATTACAGAAAAGAGGAAATTCAGGAGATTATAGCGATTCGGAATCAGGGCAAAAAACCCACCCTTTCTCATGCAACCTGGTATTGGCATACAGAACATTTTTCCTTCCAGCGCCCCGATTGGTTTGCTTCGGTGAGAATGTATTCTACACGCACCCATAATATGGAAGAACCTTATAATAGTGAGGGACTACTGAATCATCATCGGGGAGACGGTGCCAATCATATTTCCCGGACAGGGGACGAATATCTGGATATCTGGCCCGTGTATGATTATCAGAAGATTCCTGGAGCAACCATCATGCAAAAGCCGGAATTGCCTTCACATGAAGAGATTCAACAACTGGGGCTTACCGATTTCGTGGGAGCTGCGACCGATGGGCAATATGGTTCCGTCGCTTTTGATTTTCGTAGTCCTCATGATCCTTTAATTGCCCGAAAATCCTGGTTCTTTTTTGATGAGGAATATGTTTGTCTGGGAGCTGGAATATCCTGCAACAAC
>JAGQVA010000984.1 GCA_020438265.1 Bacteroidota bacterium | reverse complement strand
AGAGTCATGACCGGATACGGCAATAATGGCGGAGAAGAATTCCTTTCACACATGATGACCAGCGAATCTTTGGTTGTTACTGGCGGAGAAGAATGGCAAAGCTGGAACCAGCGGATAAAAACAATGCTGGCAAGTATTCAGAATCCAGACGGAAGTTATTCCGGACATCACTGTATTACCAGCCCTGTATTTTGTACCGCAGCGGTAATCTTGACACTTACTGTGGAGAATGATCCTACTTTGATTCCTAAGGAAGATTAATTTTTGTATGCAGGGCCGCAAAATTTTGCGGCCCTGCATATTCCCAAAAAACAATTCATGCAAATCACAAGAATCCTCTGCCTCCTCATTCTTCTTTTTTCAGCCTGTAAACCCAAGCCCCAGTCTCCATTAGCCCTTTCCGTCCAATATCTATGGTCTCAACAAAGCGAAGATGGCGGCTGGCATTCTCCCGTCCACGGAATCATGAAAAGCGGTCAGGCGCATACGCCCTTTGTCATGTTTGCTTTGTTGCAAATTCCCGATAGCGTGTATACTCCGTCAGAGGGGCAGGTCAAAAAAGGCCTGGATTTTATCAGAGCAAGTGTAAATGATTTGGGCGCAATCGGTTTTCATCAACCTTATGTGGTAGAATATCCCAATTATGCAACTGCTTATGCGCTTAGGGTTTTGAGTCAATTCGGTAATGAGGGAGATAAGGATCTCATTCAGAAAATGCAGAATTATCTGATAAACCAGCAATTTGTGGAACGACGGGGAATTGATTCTTCTCATTACGCCTATGGAAGCTGGGGATTTGGCGAAAAAGGTATTCCAAAAGGATATACCGGGCATATTGATATTTCTCATACGCGGAAAGTGATTCAGGCGCTGGCTGAATCGGGACTTGAAGAAAAAGCCGTTTTTGAAAAAGCACGACAGTTTTTGCGATTGGTGCAGAAACATCCTGATGAGAAAAGACCTCAGCCTGTTCCAGGGAATACAAGCCCGGTTTTTCCCGAGGCGGGTTATCCGTATGATGGCGGGTTTTATTCTTCCCCCCTTATTTTGGGAGCGAATAAGGCAAAATACAATCCGGAATCCGGCGTTTTTCCATCCTATGCTACAGCGACTTGTGATGGAATGCTTGCTTTATTAGCGGCTGGATGGTCAGTGAACAGTGAGCCTGTAATTCGTGCCAATCAATGGCTGAAGGATCATAAAAACCTGAATTTTCCTGAGGGAATTCCCGAAGATGATCCCGATCAATGGCATCGGGTGTTGGTCATTTATCATCTTTGGGTGCGAAGTGAAGTGTATCAAAAACTGAACTGGCCGGAAGAAGAAAAGAAAAAGCTGTTGAATATGATTTTGTCTTTACAGAATTCGGATGGCAGTTTTGCTAATCAGGAAGGGAGTAGGAATAAGGAGGATGATCCGTTGCTCGCAACTGCGATGGCAGTGATGGGGATGAATAATTTAGGATTAGGATGTAATAATACAAGTTCAAAATGAGGCTATTCATCAAGTTTCAATTCATCCAAATTTCTTCGATTTTCATGAAAAGTAATTAGCTCAATATTATCGTCTTTGATTCGATAAAAAAGACTAACGTGTTTGTTTATGATGCATCTCCGAATATCAGGATAATCATTAAAGGCAGGGCTTGAAAATGGAAAAAGAGCAATCTTATCAATATTCTTAAAAGCTTGTTGAACAAATTTAACTGCAATAGCCTCAGACCATTTCTCAAGTAGATTATCAGTGATTTTATCAAAAGTCTCTTCAGCCTGAGTAGACCAAACTATTTTTGAAGCCATGCTTTGTATTTTTCAACCATTTGTAAATGAGATTTACTTTCTCCTGAATCAAGTTGTTCCAGGCCCTTAGTTATGGATTCTTTTAAATCATCAGGTAATTGCTCCCAATCTAGCACTGTATTCTGTTGATCCTGTACAACCATTAGCAACATCTTCAGAAAGCCAGAATCATCGGTATTGGCAATGATTTGGTGGAGGATATTTTTCATTTCAAGCACACTCATAGAATCAGAATTTTAATTGAATATACGATTTTTGAGGAATAAGATTTACACTTAGGTCTCTTTCAAACCTAAAAATTCCTAATCTTTTCCCTAAATTTCCCTTACTTATATTCTCATTCACACGCCGCTAATGTCCTATTATGAAATCATTCATTTACCTTTCTTTTTTCGTTTCTCTGCTTTTTGCCTGCCAATCTGAGCCTAAAGAAATCTCATATACCAGTCAGGCAGACCAGACTCAAAAACCTGTTTTACACGCCAAAAACTGGCTGGCTATCACTGGCAAACCGTTGGGGGCTACTGCCGGAGCGATGATGTTTCAGCAGGGAGGGA
>JAGQVA010000983.1 GCA_020438265.1 Bacteroidota bacterium | reverse complement strand
CCTCCAAAATACATCGTTTTGGGGTCGTGTGGAGAATTGATCAAAGGAGCATTCCAGTTGAACCGATACTTCATGTCTTTGGCCTCGTAGCCCAGGTTCGTCATCGGATAGGGCATAATATCCTTGGCCTCCATGGTTTCAATATCCAGCAGGCTAATTTGCCCATTATAGCAGCCTCCATATAAAATCCGTGGATTGTCAGGATCATCAAAACTCACCATGGCACTTTCACAACCCGGGCCATTAAACCAGTCGCGGGTGAGAATCCCATAGTTTTTGGAGCGGCTGGGAATCGCAACGGAAAGATTGTCCTGCTGGCCGCTGTAGACCCAAAAAGGAATTTGCCGATCAGCGGTAATTCTGTAAAACTGTGCAGTTGGCTGATTATTAAAAGTAGACCAGTTTTTACCTGAATTAAAAGTAATGGTAGCCCCTCCATCCTCAGCCATGGCAAAATTGTCGCTATCATCCGGATTAATCCAGAAATCATGACAATCTCCGTGAATGACCCGCATGCTCTCAAATGTTTTTCCGCCGTCGATAGAGCGCATCAGAGGCGCGTTCAGTACATAAACGACCTCCTGGTTACCCGGATCGGCAAAAACCTCCATATAGTACCAGGAACGGGCTGTAAGGGTCTGATTATTGGTCATGAGCTTCCAGTTCAGCCCGGCGTCGTCAGAACGATACAATCCAGCGACATCTTTTTCAGACTCTACGATGGCAAAAACCCGGTTGGGATTTGCGGCAGAAACAGATAAACCAATTTTTCCCATCATTTCCGGCAACCCTTTGACAATCTTTGTCCAGGTTTCACCACCATCAGTTGATTTATAAACGGAAGAACCTCTGCCGCCACTTTCCACCTTCCAGGGATAACGGCGATGCTCCCAGGTCCCGGCGTATAGAATCCTGGGATTGGAAGGGTCCGCAACAAGGCTGGAAACGCCCGTATTTTCATCGATAAACAAAGTTTTACGCCAGGTTTTGCCTCCGTCAGTAGTTTTAAACACACCTCTTTCCGAACTCGGCCCATGAACAGCGCCCTGAGCGCCTACCCAAACGATATTATAATCAGCAGGATGAATAATCACATCAGAGATATGACGGGTTTGTTTCAGTCCAAGATTCTCCCAGGTTTTTCCTGCGTCATTGGAGCGATAGATTCCATCTCCATAGGAAGTCATTACCCCGCGTACGGCATGTTCGCCACTTCCTACATACACTACATTAGGGTCCGATTGACTCACCGCAATATCTCCAATAGAACTTACTGAAAAGTATCCATCAGAAATATTCTCCCAGCTTTCGCCTGCATTGGTTGTTTTCCAGACTCCTCCGCCTGTGTAGCCCGCATAGTATGTATCAGGATCGCCCAAAACTCCTGTAATTGCATTGGCACGACCACCACGATATGGGCCGATGTTTCGCCATTTCAGGCCGTGGAAATCGGCGTCATTTACCTTTTGGATTGCAGGAGAAGTTTGTGCAGGCGTTTTCTGTTGTTTTTTACGTTGAGCCTGACTGGAAAAGGGAAGAAAAAAAGTGAAAACAAAAAGGAGGACTAAAAGACGTTTCATTGTGTAAAAGTTTGTTTTGAGAGAAGAAATATAAGGCTTACCGTAATGAAATCCTACTGTCGTCAATTTGTATATTAGCTGGTCGTTCTATCCGGATTTCGTATTTTACTCCTCAAAATCTCATAATGGAAGAAAATATTTTTTGGCTTAACGAACCCGAAGGTTATACCTCACTGGAAACAGGTTCCTGGAATACCATGCTCCATCCGCAGATTGCCGAACGTGTAAACCTTCATAATCCTTCGACCTATCTGGATTATGGCTGTGGAGGGGCAAAACTTGACCTTTTACTGAATCCATCCATTCCTGTTGACATTTATGATATCAGTTCAGACATGCTGAATGAAGCGGAAAAAAACCTGGGTTCGCGACTTCATCAGCGTTATGATAACAAGGAAGACATTCCTCACAATCATTATGAAATGGTGGTTTCCAGTCTGATGCTCATGTGTATTGATAATTATGAGGATTACAAAGGAGCCATTGCGAAGATGTATGATTGTTTGGTGCCTCAGGGACAGGCAATTATTGCTCTTACACATCCCTGTTTTCGTCAATATCCTTATAGTGATTTTCAGGCTGATTATACACAGAGGTCTTTTGATTATTTTCAGGAAGGAGAGGCTTTTGAGGTGAAAATTCAGGATTCGAAGTCTGAGATTGCGTTTACTGATTTTCATTGGTCGCTGGGGCTGACGATCAATACAATGATTCAGTGTGGGTTTGTGATTGAGGAAATGGTGGAAGTGGGGGATGATCCGAAAAAGGCAGGGGCGAATGCTCAT
>JAGQVA010000982.1 GCA_020438265.1 Bacteroidota bacterium | reverse complement strand
ATTCAGCCCCTTCATCAAAGTAACTCCTTCAATTTTGTTTTTCGCAAAGGTGACAGAAATGAGGGTAACAATGGGACCAAAAAGGGCAATTTGTATAGAGAGAATCAGAATAAATCCAGCACTCATAGGAAGTCCTGAAAAACTTAAAGTAAGAACAGACGCAATAAATCCAAGTACTGCAATAAAACTTACCCGATTGATCAGAAACGTGCCCGCTGAAACAGGTAAAACTCTCAATACCTGAAAAACGCCGTCATCTTTCTCACTAAGCATCAAAAAGCCAGACAAGAAACCTGGACCTACAGCAGCTGCTCCACACAACATAGCCACAATGAGATAACTATGGGGCTCAACAACTGGAAAATACGAGATAGCTAGCGGAAGAAGAATCCGCATAACTCCAATCATGATGAAAGGCAGCAGCAAAAAAATAATCATCATCCGGTCACGAAAACTCTGACGAAGATCATTGATATAAATATTCAGAATATGGTTCATTGTATGAGAAATAATCAGGTTAAGACGTATTTTCGGTAGACTTTTTCAGCCCATCGATAAAAAATCCAGATCCAGGGCAAAGGGTAAAGCAAGCCGTAAACAAGTTCCAGCAAGCTTATAGAAGAAGTAGCGCCTTCCATTAATAGCAAAATTGCCTGTGAAGGAATCAGGAAAAGCCAGAAACTATTAGTAAGTTCAAAAAGGTTCAACAGAGGCAATAGAAACGGCGTCAATGCTAACGGAACAATCATAATGTATTGATTGAGCGTTTCAACCCTGACTACTCCAATGAATCCTACCAGCGTAAATATGATCGAGGCATACAAAACTCCTATGCCGAAAAGCAGCCAGTTGAAAGAAAAACCATGAGCCGCAAAAGCCATAATCAAACTCGCACCCAGACCAATGACCGATAATGACAAAACCTTGGCGCCGATATAAGTTCCGGGTTTTAAGGGAGAAACAGCCAATGCCTTTAGCGTGTGAGCATTCTTTTCAAAAAGCAATAATGCACCGATAAACATAAATCCCAGCATGGCCGGATCTGAAAAAATGAGAGCTGTAGCCACCTTTTCTGCTCCTTCCGGAAGAATCTGAAAAATAGCGATGTACAAAGCGGTAACAATAGCTGTAATGGTAACAATCTGATATCTCAGTTCCAGTTTCAGGTCCCAGCCTGTGGTGGATAATAAATGTTTCATTGTAGTTGTCTTCCAGTGGTTTGAATAAAAATATCTTCCAGACTGGCTTCTTTTGAGTGGATCGATTCCAGTTTATACTTGCTGAGAATATCGACAAAACCCTGGTTTTTGATCAAACCGTCGAGTTGAAACTCTTCCTGATTCAGGTTTCCATTTTGGTACTCAACGGTAACGGTACGGCTTCCATAAGTGTGCTTGAGAGCTTTGGGCTGATCAATAAGACGAATTTCTCCGTCAATCATAAAAGCAACCCGATCACACAATTCCTCGGCATCGTGCATATTATGGGTGGTAAGAAAAATCGTTTTTCCCTTCATTTTTAAATCACGAATGATGTCTTTCATGATGCGTGCATTTACGGGATCAAGGCCAGAAGTGGGTTCATCCAAAAAGATAATTTCGGGGTCGTGAATCAGGGCCCGGATAAAGTTGAGGCGCATTTGCATGCCTTTGGAGAAGTCTTCCACGCGCTTGTTCGCAGCATCTTCCAGGCCTACCATTGCCAGAAATTCCATGAGATTTCGCTTAGCCTTCGGATAAAAGGAGGCGAAAAAACGCAGGTTTTCAAGGGCAGTCAGTTTTTGATAATGATTGGGAAGCTCAAAACCTACTCCAATATGTTGATAATAGGTTTCATCCCAATGGTTGAGAGATTTGCCCATGATGCTGATCTCGCCGGAAAAACCGGGCAAAAGTTTAATCAGAATTTTCTGAGTAGTACTTTTTCCGGCTCCGCTGGGGCCAAGAAAACCGAGAATTTCGCCTTTCCCAAGGGAAAAGTTTACACCTTTTATGGTGGGTTGGGTATTCCCCGGATAGGTATAGGTGAGGTGATTGACAGTAATCATTGTTTGAAGGTTGATGATCAGACCTTCCAGGTTTTCGAAACCTGGAAGGTCTAAAAGTTTATATGCGACCAACTAGTCGCAATTGAATACGCGACTAGGTGGTCGCATGTTTCAATCCGCTGCGTAAAATTTCTGCAAATCCTTTGACTACATCCATGATTTCCTGCTCAGGAATGACGAGAGAGGGGTTTTTGCCTTTGATATTTTTCTGGACGTCAATTTGATTTTTGATTAATAAAAAGTCATACACACCCAGCTGAATTTGTACAATCGCAAATGCAATGATATCAGGATCGATATCTGTTCGGATTTTATTTCC
>JAGQVA010000981.1 GCA_020438265.1 Bacteroidota bacterium | reverse complement strand
GTCACCTGGCTCAGTTTGAGTCAAAGGCGCAAATGCAGAATATTCATTTTCAATTTGAGGTAGAGATTGAAAGGGATATGGTAGCTGCGATTGACCAGGAAAAATGCCGCCAGATTTTATATAATCTGTTGGGCAACGCTTTCAAATTCACTTCGGAAGGTGGTACGATCAAAGGCAAAGTAAAGATTTTGGAGCAAAAGCTCTATCTGAAAGTGGAGGATTCAGGCCGGGGAATCCATCCCGAAGACCTTCCCCATATTTTTGAGCGTTTCTTTCAGTCTCGTCAACCTGATAAACCTGCCGAAGGAGGAACAGGCATTGGTTTGGCAATATGTCATGAATATCTCCAACTTTTTGGAGGAGAAATTCATGCGGAAAGTGAGCTGGATAAGGGAACGGCTTTTCGACTGTCCTTTCCGATAAAATTGTTGGATAAGGCGGATTTACCTGAAGTTCATTCTGAAGAGGTGTATGATTATTTTTCGATAGTAAAACCTGTATTTTCTGCTGATTTGGAAGAAAAGAGTAACTCCTCAAATCCTCATATTCTGATTGTGGAAGATAATCCCAATCTTCAGCAATATCTGCAATTGATTCTAAGCGATCGTTTTCAGGTGACAACTGCTTCCCATGGAAAGGCTGCTTTGGAACTGCTGGATAAACCCAATGATTTTCAGCTTATTATCTCGGATTTGATGATGCCAATTATGGATGGATATCAATTGCTTGAAAAACTGAAATCGCGAGATGATACGAGGCAAATTCCGGTTATTATGCTGACTGCCAGGGCTGAAATGAGCGACAAACTAAAAGCCTTGCGAATAGGAGTGGATGATTATCTCAAAAAACCTTTTAACGAAGAAGAATTAGTTACAAGAATAGAAAATTTGTTAAAGAATCAGGAAGTACGACAAACAGAGGTCGAAAGCCTTCCTGAAAAAGGACAAAAAGTGCCCGATATCTCTCAGGAAGATCAGGAATGGCTGGAAAGTTTTGAAGAATATGTAAAGGCCCATTTTGCTGATGATTTGCTCTCAGTACCTGACCTGGCGCTGACATTTGCCATGAGTGAATCGACTTTGCTTCGTCAATTAAAACGCCTGACAGGACTTACGCCCGTTCAGTACCTGAAGGAAGTGCGCCTGAATGAGGCATATCAACTGTTGGAAGCCCGGGCCTTCAATTCTGTGTCTCAGGTCGCGTCAAAAGTGGGATATACAGATGCCCGGTCCTTTTCGAGAAGTTTCCGGAAGCGGTTTGGGGTTTCTCCTTCTGAGGTTTTGAAGAAATAGTTTATTCTACCTGAAAATCAAACGTCAATCCCGCGTTATCTTGCAGCCTTTTCAATAAAGCATCCCCCATCAACATCGAAGGCGCTAACACGCTGCTTCAACTTCAACCTCAAAAGCAATCAATTATCGGATACTAACTTGAAAAGATTTTCAAGCTTTTTGCTTTTGCATTTGAGGTTGAGATTGCAGATTTCCTTGAGTTTGCTGTTGTTTGTAATGTTTAAAGTTTCGATTTAGCATATTATGGAAAAATTTGAGCCAATATTTGACTATGAAGATAGACTGGTAAGATTTGCAGGAGAGTCTGCCTTATTTGTAGAAAAACTTACGAATAACTATGCGGTAACTTATTACAAGAATCAGTTTATTCGATCATCAGGAAGTCCTGTACTGAATTATGGCGAAGCTCAAGCTACAGTAACGGATAATGATTTTATTCACAAAATGAGTATTGTGTTAAAGGAGTTAAAAGAATCAAGAAGTTGTTTAAAGGTTTTAGCCTATCTAAAGGTTGGAAACGAGCAAATGAGGCGAATGCTACTTAGAGAGTGCGAAGAATTGATTGCGATTGGTTTTTCAATGATAAAAAAGAGAAGATAGCGGAACTCCTTCAGTAATGGTAGATTGGATTAATTTTTCTGGTAGGTTCTTAACTTCAACCGCAACATCAACCTCAAAAGCAATCAGTTACCAGATACTGGTTTGAAAAGCTTTTTAAGCTTGTTTGCCATTGAAGTTGAGGTTGAAGTTGTAGTTAACGACGACCATTTTGCTTTTTAAATACCATTTTATTATTGAAATTTAGATACAAAATTTATCCAGAAATTCATGTTCTTACTGGACTTTCTTCCTGTAATTCTGAACCAAACTATATCCCGTCCTTATCCCATAAATTCCCGTCAAAGTCAAAAAAGGTAAAACCGAAATCAAAAACCGCGATTCCTCTCCATATTCTCCGATAATAGGAATAAAACATAAAAAAGCGGTCAGAAAAATCAGCAGAAAGTCCTCACTGGTAAAAAATCGCCAATTGCGAATACCGGCCATAATTGCCCATATTATTAGAAAACCCAGG
>JAGQVA010000980.1 GCA_020438265.1 Bacteroidota bacterium | reverse complement strand
CTGGTTTGCAATGCCATAGTATCTGTTTTTTAGGGTCTTTTCTCAAAAACGCCGATAAATCTTAGGTAGCAGGATGGATCGACCTCTTTAAAATTTGTTACGCGATAAACGGTCAAATCCAGTTTAGGTGCTTTTTGTATAATTCGTTCCTTTAATGCGACGGGATCGTAATGTCTGGAAAAGAACTGATACCAGTTACAATACCTTAAGCGGGCTTTGGGATCAATTTTGGGGCGATGCCATTTTAACAAATTATAAGCCGGATCAACATGAATGGTATATTCTCCTGCCAGATAAAAAGGTAAAATGACTGCTTTCCCTCCCGGGCGTAACACGCGCTCCAGTTCCTGAAAAAACTCCGTATCAGAATTCCCTTCAAAATGTTCCAATGAGCAGTGAAGGGTAATTCCATCTACGCTTTCATCAGGGAGGAATAATTCAGAAGCATATCCCCCGATTTTATCTCCATGCAGACCTTTCGGGTAAATGAGGTCCTGCTGATAAGTCTGACTGGTTCCGTAAAGGCGACGCACAATCTGGTAAAAAGGTGAGGTACAAGCTGCAACGTCAATAAAAACGGTATGTGAATCAAAGGAGATGAAATCTGTTGACACATAATGTTCCAGTGTCTTTTCGGTAAAATTTGCTTCAGAATCCAGCCCTCCTCCATAATAGGATTCCGGATAGTTTACCTTTTTTATATAAGAGTGGTAGCCTTTAACGTCAATCGTATATTCCTTGACTTTTATATCATTTACCTTTAACTGATCCACCAGTTGATCATCAAGACGAGTATCCGCCAAATGTTCTGCAGAAATATGGCCTTTTATGACTGGTTTTCCTCCATGTTCTTTTTTCCAGAAAGGGTTTAGATGACTGGTCTGGAATAACAAATCATGGGAAAAATGATATACAGGTTTGATAATTTTTCTGATCATATCGCTGACAAAAGTACGCGTTTTTTTTGATAACCAACCTTTTGATTTAATTCGATAACTTTGTGGTGGAATTGTCTATATGAAGTTATCTGGAAGAATATATTTCACTTTTATGAGCCTGATCCTGATTTCACATCAGCTTCATGCTCAATTCCCTACTTCAACCCAGCAACAGGGGACAAATATGGGAGCGCGAAACTTTAACCAGGGTGGGGCTGGGTTTCCCGGAGGAGCTACTCCTTTTGGCCGTGACAGTGCAAATTTTGATTCGTCGGCAGGTAATGTTCCCCAGATCAAACCCAGTATTCACTGGATTGATCGGAATGAATTATTCAGGCACAGCGAGGATTATAAACGGCGTGAAAAAAAGGCTTTTGAATTGAGTTATTACTGGGATAAACTGGACCCGGGAGCTGAAGAAGGATTTATTCAAAATTTGGGGCAGGTAGGAAAACCCTATCAATTGATGTATCATGGGTTGAATGAAAGTGTTTTTGACCGCCCTTATTGGCGGCATCCAATTACAGGTAAGTATAATCGATACATGCTTGATCCCGAAAATCAGGTCAAATATTTTGACACGCGCACTCCCTATGTAAATGCAGATTACACGCAGGGTCCGCAGGATTTTCAGTTAATCGACGTGACTATTTCGCAAAACATTACTCCTTTCTGGAATGCGGCAATTTATTTTGACAGGGTACAATCAGTAGGGGCTTATCGGAATAATGTAACCGATCTCACCTCTACATATTTTAGTTCCAATTATAGGACAAAAAATAATCGCTATCGGGCTTATGGCAATATCACCTATAATAAATACGCCAATGAGATGAATGGTGGTGTGCCTCGCCGCCAGGATGACTCCTACCCGGTGGTTGATGGAATATTACGCGAAGTCGCCACTTTCTATAATGCTTCCTTTTTTAAAGGCCTGTCTGCACCTAATTTAGCCAGTGCCCAGGGAGAGACAAAAGTTACTACATTTTATGGTGATCAATATCTCCAGTTGATTGGTCTGGATGATAGCGTAAAAAAGGCGAATAAACTTACCTTTAGAAATTCGGTTACTTTTGAGCGGTTAAAAAACCGATTTGTCAATAATAGTATTAGTTCTTCTTCACTGGCCAATAATTTAATTCCCGTATATCCCTCTATCCCGGTTGACTCTACCTATGTGATTGAAGGATTTAATTCCAGCCGTTTTAAAATTCTGGGGGAAGCCAGTTATTCTTTCCAGACCCCTAAAGGTTATGGTATTAATGTAAATGGAGGAATTAGCTATCAGTTATTAAGCCTGAATAAAGATATCTTACTGGCGAGAGAAAATGTGACCGAACAATACGCCAACGGAGAAATCAATACTCCTATTCTGGTAGCCAGAGGCAAAATCAGGCAGCGACTTTCAACGATTTATAATCCTTCAACCATCAT
>JAGQVA010000979.1 GCA_020438265.1 Bacteroidota bacterium | reverse complement strand
CAATGAGATTGTTGCTTCCACACGCCGGATGTGCCTGATGAATATGTTTCTGCATAATATCGGGGAGATTGACGGGGATTCTTTTATCTCTTCTGCTGACGCGTTGATTTCCGACGAAGGAAACCGTTATGATTACGTGCTGGCCAATCCGCCTTTCGGCAAAAAAAGTAGCATGACCATCACCAACGAAGCTGGTGAGCAGGTCAAACAGGATCTGAGTTATAACCGTCAGGACTTTTGGGCTACCACCTCCAATAAGCAGTTGAATTTTTTGCAGCACATCAGAACCTTACTGAGAATCAGCGGAGAAGCAGCAGTTGTTTTGCCTGATAATGTGCTGTTTGAAGGCGGAGCCGGGGAAACGGTGCGAAAGGAGCTGTTGAAAACCACTGATTTGCATACCATTCTGAGGCTTCCGACAGGTATTTTTTATGCCCAGGGCGTCAAGGCGAATGTATTGTTTTTTGACAATAAGCCTGCTTCCAAAGAAGCCTGGACAAAGGAAGTCTGGGTGTATGATTATCGCACCAATATTCACCACACCCTCAAGAAAAAGCCCATGGAGTTGGAAGACTTGAAGGAATTTATTGAGCTCTACCAATCCGGTAGCCGCCACAAACGCCAGGAAACCTGGAGCGAAGAAAACGAAGAAGGTCGCTGGCGGAAGTTTACTTATGAGGAGATCATGGCACGTGATAAAATCAATCTGGATATTTTCTGGCTCAAGGATCAGAGCCTTGCGGATCTGGACAATCTGCCTGATCCCGATGTGCTGGCCAGTGAGATTATTGAAAATCTGGAGGCAGGACTGGAGAGTTTTCGGGAGATTATGGGGGTATTGGGGGAGGAGTAGGACGAAGAATGGAGGCGATGTAAGTGGGAACTTTGTTTATCCAAATTGTGTACATACTCAAAGAAATCGTATCTTGTATATTATGTCAGCAATCGAACAAAAAATCATATCCCTGTTTTCTCCTCTTCCCTTTTCCTTAAAGGCTAAAATTCTGGCAAACCTGATTCAACTCATGACTGATGAAATACAAAAAGCTGAAGAAAAAGGAGAACTTGTAATTACTGATGATTTAAAGAAACAATTCTCCCTCATCAAAGAAAGACACGCCATAGGAAAAGGAAAAACCTATACGAAAGAGGAATTTCGTAAGCATCTGGACAATCTGATGTCCAAATGAAATTGAAAGAAACGCTCGCCATAATTCCCGTTAATTAATATTCTTTTTCAGCTAAAATGATTATTATTGTATATGAAACTAGATATTCCACAAATAGATCCCTCTCTTTGGTTACGCCTGAAACTTGAAGCGAAACACCGTGGTTTGGAAGTTTCTGACTTATTAGTTGAAGCCCTCTACCAATTTTTAGGCTTGTCATATAAAAAACAAATTCTTTCTAAAGAATCGAATCTTGATCGGCTGGCCGGAACATGGACCAAAGAAGATGCAAAGGAATTTGAATTGAATACAGAGGGATTTGGAAAAATCGATGAAGAAATGTGGGAATGATCCAATCTGTTGTTATTGATACCAATGCCTATTCTGCTTATAAACGTGGGGATGCAAATGCCCTAAAAGTGGTTAAAGCAGTTGAGTCAATTATCTTTTCTCCAACCGTCTTAGGTGAACTCTTGGCTGGGTTCGAGTTAGGAAAAAAAGCTGAACAAAATCGTAAGGAGCTGGAAGAATTCCTGAATGAACCAAAGGTGTTGTTTCTTACCATAAATGCCCAAACAGCTAAAGAGTATTCAACGATATATAAACACTTACGACAACAAGGAACTCCCATTCCTACCAACGATATGTGGATAGCTGCTATCGCCAACCAACTGGATGCAGCAGTCTTTACATATGATGATCATTTTAGAAAAATAGACGGTCTTAAGGTTGTCCAATCAGTTTTGGATTTGGGATAATCTTCTTGGTGATAATGTTAAAAACCTACTTAAGCTGTTAAGAATATACCCTTTTTGTATCATTAAGCATGTAGTGATTGTCCATATTATCCCACATTTCCTCAGTCATTCCCCTTCTATTTGTCATTTCCACCTCCTGCCGCCCCTTCCGCCGCACCCCCACAACCCCCGCCACAAAAAATCCAATCCACGTAGGATACATCGTCCCAAAAGAAGCCATCGAAGCCCAAAAAGAAATGTCGGTAAACCACCACATCATTACCTGAAGAATAAGGGTGATGTGAAGGCCAATAAGTCCCATAAAGAAAAACTGCTCTGCGTGATTTTTGATATGTTTCATTTTGCTTGTTTTCCCTGTTAGATGCAGTTGTCGGGATTTATTACAAGATTACCGCGATTTTTTTGTTTAATTCGGGTTAGATTTGTTTTCTCTGGCCTGGACTTTTGAG
>JAGQVA010000096.1 GCA_020438265.1 Bacteroidota bacterium | reverse complement strand
AGAGGATTGGTAATGGTAATATTTTGAAATATCCGGTGATACAGCGGATAAATCAACTGTTCGGAATCATCCGGAGAAATGCGAATTCGGGTATTTAAAGGTGCGAAAAAACTTAGAAAATCCTCCACAGAAATTCCCAGCTTTTTTTGCATTAATCGTACATGCATCAGATTTACCAAAGCCGGTTCATCTATCGCTTCGTTACCAATAAGTGCGTTTTCGATCAACAAATCCAGTTCCCACATTTTCCATTCTGTCCTTCTCCATAATCGCAGGAATCGGTGAAACTGGTCAAATTTTGCTAAAGTCAGGTTATTGATAGTTTGGACGCTGATATCACAGGTGTCAACCGGGCGTAAAATGACCGTTTGATTGGTTTCCGGATTAATGATTTGGACCTGCAATAAAGCCAGTAATTCCTGATAAGTAATTTTGGAAGGATTTAGAAATCCTGCTACATCAATCGTAGAAACATTGGTATTAAATCCCCAAAATCTGTTTTGCTGGATCACATTGGCTTCCGGGCTGAGAATAATCGCCTGCTCCTGAGTTGATATGCCAAAATATTCAGCAGCAGTATCAGCATCAGTTGGCGATATAGGAGCTAAACCTGATTGTCCCTGAAATGCCTGCATAAGTTTATAGCGAGGAACTCCCAAATGGTTCAAAAAGAGCCTGCTCTCTTCCTGCCAAAGATTAAAGCCCATATTCATAGGATAAAGAGAATCCTTGAGGTAGTCATAGGCCGCAGGCCGAATATACTGGGGAATGGCTCTTAGTTCCGCCGCTGTAAGCGTGGTCTGGTGCTCAAATGCCCGGTTGATTGTGGGGGTTTCACCAGATATATTCAAAGCATTTTCCAGAATCTCATTGACCAGATCAATATAGGGCAAAGGGGTATTGGTATTCTCACAATTGAGCTTGATATTGGCCATATCCGGCCTCCTGTCAAATAATACATCCTGGACAGTTTGCCCTGGTGTTACTGCATATTTCTCATCCAGAAAACGAAACAGATCCGCTAAATATGCAGCGGGGCTGTATACCGATTTGCAGTGTTTACACTCACAATAATCCAAAGAACCAAAGAGGGTTTCAATATTGGGGATGCTTTCTTTGAAGTCATCAATTTCCTCGGAGTCGTAATAAAATTTGGGCGTAAAGCGAGGCCCGAAACGGTGAAAGGTAAAGCGAAATCGGGTGATTCGGGCCAAAATGCGGGCATATTGTTGCTCTGCTCTGGCAAAAATATGTTCGGCCTCAATTCGACCCACATTTCCTGCTTCCAAATCCTGAATAAACCTGTCCTTGCCTCTGAAGTAGATTTGCACAGAACTGTGAAGGCGCTGGTTTAATAAAGCAATTCCTGAACTGGTTGATGGAGTCAGCATGTGAATTCGCTGGATCACTTTAGCTTCATTAAGGGCTTCTGCATTAAGGGGATTACCAGTCTGGCTGTTATATTTAATCAGGTCGTCTACGCCCAGATCAAAATCCTCTGAATCAAAAATAAAATTTGCTACTTCATCCTGATATGTAAAATCGGCAAATTGGTTTCTGGTTAATTCTGCCGCAAAATTGACGGCGGGATATATCTTTTCTGCCTGAGACCGTAACGTTTCAGCCCAGATAGATCTCCGCTCTTCCAGATTGTCTCCATCAATATTATCCGGAATAATATTTCCATTTTTTTCAATGAGTCCTTCCCAGCTTTTCCTATCAAGTTTGGCAAAATCTTTAGCTGAATGATAATCATAATCATTGGAGCTATCCACTAAATTCTTCAGACTTTGTACAGTTTCAGTATGGTTTCTGGCAATAACCCCCAGCTCGGTTGTTATTTTGAAATCCTGTATATCTGGCTCATTTTCAAGACTTTCCCAGAATGCGGTATTAATTCCCTGATGCTGTTTAAAAGCAGTAGATATCGCGGTATATTTTCCTGCCGGGAAATTGGATATTTCGAGTAAGCTTTTAAGATTACCATCTCCAATCAGAATAGGTTTTTCCAGAATAAAAGTATTCTGCTGGTCTGCCAGACTTTTTATCAATTCTTTCTGGCGAGGCTTTAAGGATCTTGGTAAAAGATTTCCCTGAAAGGCATTATTGATGGCATTTTTCTGCACTTCTTCATCCAAAAAGATAATCCCGTTGGTAAGGGTATTTACCAACCGAGGTATCCATTGCTCCCACTCTGAAGGTTCATCGGGAAATAAATCCGAAGGCATTTCGGGGGGTAAATTCTGATGCAGAAAGCTATAAAAGACCGCAGGAGGCAACTCCCGCACCTGACCAATGTTTAGGGCGATTCTATACGATAGAGACAATTTAAGAATGTCTTCCGGCAAAACTCCCGTTTCTTTGGCGAGATGAAAAATATCCTGATTTCTCTCACTTTGCTCAAGTTCTGCAATGTTTAGATCATTTGCTTTTAACAGTTTTTCCAGTGCTTTATTAGTTGCCTCAAACCTGGACGTACCCTGATAACGGTCCTCTCCTTCTGTAAAATTAGCCCAATGCACTTTTTTTACATTATAATAGGTTTTTGTCTCAAGAACTTCCCCATTTCTTTTTTCAATGGAAACCACCAGATGCAGCGGAGATTTGGGCCTTTTATTAACCGAATCCATTGGAGGGCTATACAAAATGTCGTAAAATCCATTTTTAAATGTTTTCCGTTCTCCCAGTAACTTATGTTTTCCTCTCAAACCCAACTCATACACAGAAACCTTGACCTCTGTTTTTCCTTTCCAAAGTTCATCTCTGACAGATCCCCGTACCCGGAATGTATTACCCCTGTTTACAGTTGGATTGCTTGAGGATAATTTTTTATTGATTAATCTGGAGGTTTTGCTGTCCACTTCCCCTGTCAGGGGCAAATGATTAGCTGTCTGAAATGCAACAACAGCGTCTCTGGTTGTCTTGCCATAAGCTTGTGACTTGTGTTCTTCTTCATGAATAATATAACCTAAAAATGCCAATCCATTTTGAAGTTCTGCAACTTTGTCCCCCCTCATATTTAACCGCAGAAAACGAACCGTACGCTTGAGAGAAGCCGGATTCTTGACCTTGAGTTTCTTTTTCGGCTGAGGTTTACTTCCTGCAATACTGGTGATGACTGATTCAATCCTCGCGTCTGTCTCTGCATCCAGTTTACCGGTTTCAGGGAGTTTATATTTGGATTGAAAGGCTTTGATATATTCAGTAGTGCTGGCCCCAATCTCCTTATTTTCTCGCTCTTTCTGGTTAATATCTGTTTCGAGCTTTAAAAATTTCTTTTTCTTAAGGAGCGCCATCCGATTATGCAGCTGTTCAATTTGCAGAGGTTGTTGATATTTTTTGGCAACCAATGCCTCATTTAATTGATCAATTACATTATCCGTCAATCCGTTGTCTTTCCCTATATTTTGACCAGTAAGATCTTTAATGAAAGATTTGGTTTTGGGACCTATCTTTTTGAGCAAACGATCTTCTTTGTAGACATCTTCACCGGTAAGATAGCTCAAAACTTTATGCAGATTTCTTACACTTCTTTTGTTTTTGGGGTTAAATTGTTTGCTGATAGGTTTCATATTGGTATGGTTATCTTTTATGGTAGCGGCATAGAATTTATGCAGACTGAATGCTTATCAATTCTAATGAGGTGCTACTTTGGTTTTCGATGATAATTTCTCTTTGAACAGGTACATGTGTAAGGGCATAGGAACTGATCCGGATTTGTTCAGATTGATCCGAATCCGGAATCTGAATGGAAAGTTTTCCTTTGCCACGATAGCAGAATATCGTTTCAGATTTTGAGATAGAAGCAATGATTTGTTTCCCTCCTGAATCCAGGGTCATCCCCCTGATCTTTCCAGTTTGCTCTTTCCCTAAATATGCGAGCATTTCTTCCGATACTTTTTGAGTAAATGCTTTATCCATAGACAAGGTATTCCTCGTGTCGGGGCCTTCATTTTGGGGAGGATCATCATCCGGCTCAGAAGGTTCGCAGGTTTCTTCCAGATAAATCAGGCATTGATAAGCCATTTTAGTTGCCCCGTGGCAGGTCTGAAAATAACGAATGAGTGAAAACAGCCATAATACCGTTATTCCCAATCCCCACAGCCATACATTCTCCGCAAACGCCCGGATACCTGCCAAAAAGAGGGCGATCATGAGTGCCCGAAATAACCGGGACTCGGCCAGATACCTCTCTACCTGAAAAAACCCCTGGGGGAGTTTTTCCATGAGTCGGGTTTGGGCCCATTCAAAATCGCTGAAAAGGCCATTGCTGTAACTGGAAGCGCGATTGGTCCGGATTTCCCTAATCTTGTCGAGATGCCTTTGATCTTTATAGACGATATCCCTCAGTGGATAATATATCCATAGATCCAGGATGGAGCTTATCCACATGATGAAATATCCCAGTAAAAAAGCGATCAACAAAAAAAACAAGGCAGAGATGAATCCTGCAGATTCCAGCCCTGATAGAAGGAATTGCGCCAGATTTATGCCTGTCCAGCCGTGGAGCAACAGGGTTAGGATTGCTCCTGGCAGGAGGATGGCGAGGAGGTCGGTGAGACTGGTGAATATGTTGGGTTTGGTGTTCATTCTGATTTTAGGGTTTAGATTACCAATAAGCGCCTACGAAACCTGCAACTCCTCCAATCACAGCTCCAACTCCTGCTCCAACTGCAGTACCTATACCCGGTACGATTGAGCCAACTAAAGCACCAAAAGCTGCTCCAGTGGCCATACCTGTGACCGTACCTGCTGCGACTCCTGCGGCGCGACTGCCAGTAGACTCTTCAACCCAACTACCGACTATATCCCCTCCGGTATTAGCCAACGCTACACCTGTAAGAGCGATACCCACAGGGTTAGTAGCAGCTCCAGCCAAGGCAAAGGCTCCGGCTCCAATCCCAGCGACATCCCCTAAAATAGTACCGTAGTTTTCTGTCCGAATATCTTCATATAGTGCATAGCCTGATAATCCAATTCCAACAGCACCAAAGACTCGGCCCAATGTTCCTCCTGCCTTGGCCATTCTGGTGGCGGATGCTCTCCCACTTCCAGATCCCCGAGCTATCGCCTCATATGCCCTGGCTAAGTTCCCTTCATTTTGAGCAAGCCGTTTTGCTAGTAATCCCTCCCAGGATCTTGAATTTCCTGTAATAGCTCTCCATATTTTAGAGTCTAATACTTTTGAAATAGTTCTTCCAATTGGCAACTGCCTTGCTTGTGATGCTGACCTTGAAGCATTTCTTGCATTAAAAGCATTACGTGCTATTCTCTCCAAGGCTTGTTCAGTTCTGGCTGCATCTGATAAGGAATCTATCGCTGCAGCAGCATCTCTTCCAATTCTTGCCTTATTAACATTGTCTAATGCCCGGACAATTTGAGAAATTTCAAACTCAGCAGATAAATAATTTGAGGCAGCTGAGCCTAATCTTGCTAAGTCAGCATTATCAATAGCACCTTCTCCACTTGTTGAACTACCGGGAGTTGTTGGAGGATTAGTCTGGTCGCCAGAACCAGCCTGTCCTTCTCTGCCACCTCCAGGACTAGAATTACCTGGAGATCCTCCCATATCATTTCCGCTTTCAGAAGGGGAATTACCTCCTCCTAAATTCCCTCCATCTTCTGGGCTTGATTCGGTCGCATTAGGGCTTTGAACATTCGTAATCGCTTCAACAGTAAGTATATTAGCACCATTGTCACCAGAAGCATTGGGATCCCATCTTGAACCTGCAACAACCCTGTAAGAACCAGCTTTTCCTTCAACAACAGCTCCAATTGGATAAGCTTGATCAATTATGGCTCTTGCTGCATCTGTGTTTTGCGCTCTTGCTCTGGCTATCGCATCAGATGTAATGGTAGTGACGTCTCTAGTTCTACCCGAATCCAAGCCAGAATTATCTTTATAATTAACAGGGTTATTTTGCGAGTATTTATAAAGATTCAACCCATCCACAAATCCAGCAGGATCACTACTCGTCCATCGCCCCAACCACGAAGCATAATACCGATATCCAAAATAATCCAGCCCTGTCTCGCTGTCTCTCTCTTTCCCACTAAATCTATATCGCTTCAGGCTGAGATCCACGTCAGGTCTTGACACCCGATATGCTGATGTTCCATAGGGGTGAAACTCTTCATAGGAAATGACCTGGCCGGTTTCATCGAGTTCTAGAGTACATGATCCCAGGTGGTTTTTGTATCGATATCGTATCAGAGGAATACCCAAGGGATTAATCCCATCAGAATTATTGATATCAATGGTTTTAGTATCTACCTGGGCAATCCCCATCACACTTACCGTATAGCGCTCCAGGTCCGGGGGATTATTTCCCCGATATTCACGGTATATTTCAACAGGGCCAAGATAAATACGCTCCTGGATCAGCCCGTCATTCCGCTCGATTATCTTACGCATGCGCATACCTCCGCTTCCATACACGTAATAAGCCTGTCCGCCTCCGCCTAAATTGATCCTTCTGCACTGATCCTGAAAATTCCACGCTAATTCCTGAAGGTGAGGCATTTGGGTAATATTCCCGAAAATATCGTAGCTATACGTTTCTGAATATGGTCCTGCAACGGGGTCCCCCGGACGACTGGTCGCGGACAGTCGGTTAGTGCGATTGGTAGGATCATTCTGATAGGCATACTGATACCGGCGTATCCAGTTACCATTTCCATCAGAACTTTGATGCCTCATTTCCAGAATATTGCCCAGATCGTCGTATTGATACGTCTGGGTATATGTCCTGACTGCCGAAGCGTTGTTATTATGTGGTAATTGGGTTAAAAAAGGCAAATCCAGATAGTTCCGCTGGTTATTATTACCTATGCCTGCATGCTCACGGCCTGTAGCCCGGATCAACTGGTAAACAGCATCATATTCAAAAAAGCTCTCGGGTCTTACTACATTATTTTGGAAAAAATGTGTTTGCTGAGCATCATCCCGATGGTAGGTGATATTTCCTACCGGGTCGTAGGTATAATGTAAGTTTTGGACACTGGCAGTCGGAGGATCACCTGAAGATCGAAGTGTCAACAGGTTTGTTAATTGGAAAGTTTTAGGATCATAAAAAAAGCGGGTCAATGTTCCATTACCAAACCTTACTTCAGTTTGCTGCCCTCTGGCATTATGCTCCTGTCCTGTCAAAAAGTTGATAAAAGGGCCATTACCCATAATCCGGGCCGAAAGGGATTCGAGGATATTGGCTTCATTATAAACCGGACGCATAATCGTTCCATCTGGCAAACTGCTTTCAATGGGGCGATTTAAGGCGTCGAAGCTGGTGGAGGAATGAAATGTTTCTGTCTCCAGCAAAGGATTGGCAGCAGCCTGAATATCGGCCAAGTTATTCAGTCCATCCAGAATCTGCCAGTTAATGGTATTTTGGTAATCTCGTGCCAGTCTTCGCTGAACTGAAAGTGCATTTCCTTTAAAATCCACCTCATTAACCTGCATCACTCCAGCCTGGTCGTAAACCTGATAAGCTAATCCTCTCAGGTTAAGATTTTGACTGTTTGGATGAGTTTCTCCATAAACAATATGCGTAAAGGCAATATCTTCCCCGTTTTCCCGGACAAAAGCACTGAGTGGTCGGTGGACAGTATCATAGGTTGTGTAAAATTCCCGTACATCATTATCCCAGGTTCTGACCATTCGTCCCAACACATCCTGAAACGTCCATTTTTCTCCTTTTTCAGCACTCATTCCATAAATCGGAGTACCAATCATATTGATGTAACCGCTCGCTACTTCACGATCCAACTGATCATAGATTCGGGCAAATCTTCCCAGTAGATCAGTTTCTGAGCGCGAACTTGTGGTTTTTCCCCCTCCATAATCAGCAATTGTGTAAATAGCTCTCCCCAAAGAATCAGTATGAATAATGGATGACGTATCATAATGTCTTGCAGCGAGCCATGCAGCTCTTTGTTCCTGATTTGAAGGCTCTGCACCCAAAGGATCAGGGCTTCCTCTCTCGATATACCACTGACTGTCTACGATGGTATCATTCAAATCAAAAAGCCTGCTATGCCATGAGTCAAACTCTACTTTCGTAAATGTTCCATTGGGAAATTCTGTTCGGATATTACGCCCTATCGGATCATAAAAAAGTAACGGGGTAACACCTGTTTCTACCAGTTCTGCTTCACTTTCATATTCATGATTGGCACTAAAATAAGGCTCGTATTGTTTGATAGGGTTTCCTTTATTGTCAATGATTGTACGACCATTTCCAATCCAACGGGTACTGGTAAAAATTTCTTCGAGGGTCTGAGTCTCTGGATTCCAGTGATAAGCCAGTCCCGGTTCTGCCTGTGTTTTGGCCATGATAGTGGCTCCCCCGCCGTCAGAATAAGTGAAGCTTTCCTGCCACCTGGGATTGGCTGGCCCATGCTGTTCTCTGGCAGAACTATGCACAAAGTTTGGCTTCTGATGATTCATCCAGTTGAATAGATCGTATTCTATTCTGGCTGTAGGGTCATCGATAGTATCTCCTTCACTTTGCCCCTCTTTTCCCATAATAGCAGAAGCAATCACCATCCCTAATTCGTCCGTTTGAACTACAGAGCGATTCAGATTAAGGTCAGTCAGTAAATAGGGCGAGAGCGTTCTGTAATCATTCACGGCAGAAGCCGTATTTCCAATTGCGTCTGTGGTACTTTCTATCAATAACTTATATGAATCATAGCTAAAATAGCTTTCCGTACCCAGGGCATCCCGATTTCCAGAAGGAGCATAAAACCGAACAGAAGCATCAGCGGGATATATTGTGGTCCCGGAGGGAATCCACCAATTCGTATCTCCCTCGCTATGCTCATAACCAGCCTGTAACAACATTGGCTCTGTTACCTTAGTCCCATAATGCCTGCCAACCAATCCGGGTGTCATGGCAAGCTGATAGGACCGAAATCCTAAACCTAAGCTTTCTCTTTGCCCTAAAGGCAGGCTATCACTTAAATTATTTCGGAGAAAATACATTCTGGAGTGAGAGATGAGCCTTTTCTGCAAACTCTCATCCCCGTCCTCCTCAAATGGAATTTCTTCAGCATGATTGATATGCTCTAGTAAAATATCCTTAGTCAACCAATCCGAAGCATTCCCGGGTATTCCAATTAACTCATACCCTCTCGATTCATAGGGAGTCCGAATGAGGTATATATCATCCGTTTCAATGTCGTTGGTTAGTTCTATCTCGGAATAGGCAACATGACGCTTGTTTTGTCCTGCCCAAACAGAATCTGGCAAATTGGCAGGTCGGGCTATTCGGGGATAAGCGACTGAAGCAGACTGGGTTACTATGCCTTTATCATCCATTTTCAGCACAATTGAGTGGCTGATTCGGGGATCAGCAGGATTTCGATCATAGCTATAGGAAATATTTTCAAGCGGCACGACCTGAAAGGACGCATATTTATTACCACCCTTTTTTTGTACTAATCGGATTTCATATGTACCCTGACTGGTAGTATAAGGATGAGGGGCTTTTTCCGTACCATCATCTGCATATACTTCTGAACGGAGTGATAGCCCTTTACAAGCCCTCAAAGCCTCACTCCACTCCTGATCGCTAAGTCCTTCCGGCATAACCGATGGAGGAAGTTCATATTCATCAAAAGCCTCGTTCTGATAATATTCATCCGCATAAATCTCTGTCAAAAACTGCTTTTGAATGGCTGCTCCTGTGTGATACCATGAAACTGTCCGTACCGGAGGTTGATGGAGTTCTTCTTCCACAACATTGGAAGCCTCGTTCAGACTAAAGCTGGTAAATTCTTCGGTATCCAGTGTTTCTACCCTTCCAAATCCCCTGAATTCACGTTCTTTACCATCAAAATATCCATGGTGATATGAATAGGTGGAAGTAAAAATGGTTTCCCTGATTTTATCCTCAGAAGTTACCCTGGCTACGACATGCACGGGAAAGGGAAGTTTGGTAGCCCAGGGTTTACCTGCTTTTTTATCTTCCAGATAATAATGCGTCGATGGCAGGTAGTCAAATCGCACTTCTTTGCCCATATTATTCTCATAGAAATACAGCAAATGAGGCTTTTTACTATCCATCAGGTCAATGTATCGAAGCGGGGTTTCACTGTTGGCAGGCAATGGTGATGACCAAACGATACAAGAGGTACCAGTGCCCATCAGATCCAGGACAGAAACATCTGACAGATGATCAATAGCAGGGAAACCAGAGATGACTTTGGGTTGTGTAGTCCAGGAATTGCCATTGAGATTAAGCCAAACCCTGAAATCATTTTTCCCTAGATAGACGATGTCCGTTGTACCTGAGCCATCAATATCTACCAGTTTTATATATCCTGAGTGAAATGCATCTTCCTGGTCAAATCTTGGAGCATAATCCATGCTAATCTTTCGGCTAAAGCGGCCATAGCCCAAATTTGCCCAATAGCAGACTTCTCCATTGCGAATGCGTACAAGATCCGTCAAACCATCCCCGCTCATATCAGCCAGGAAGATCGTCTGTTCTATATCTTGAAATACTAATTTGGGGCCTTGTTCTTCATCAATGGGTTGGCTGATAAAATTGGCTGGTCCAAATCCTTTTTCTCCCAAAGATTCATGCCATTCATAGAAATCATGCTCCGAAATGAATATATCTGGCAATCCATCTCCATTTAAATCAATAAACCGCACCATGGGATCAGATTGAAGATCCCGATTCAGTACTTCAGAAAAGGCCTGGAAGTTTTGCCATCCTTTATAGTCATCCAACCTGAAAAATCCTTTAGGTGCTTGGGAATAATTGACTAAATAAGAATCTCCCACTCCTTCCAAATCATGTATTTGAAGCATCCCTGTTTCAAGGCCGGAAAAAGAAGGTTTTTCACTTACTGCCAAAGCAGGGCTAAACATACCGCCTCCCAGGTTTTGTTTGTAATACCATGTATTATTTTTTTCCGTAAGTATGCCAGACAAACCTTCGCTGAATAAATCAATCCACTGGTAGTTTTCAAAATCTATCCCTACAGGAGCGTTATATACATTTTCTGTAGAAACGGATTCAACTTCCTCTTTCCAGGCATGAGGCTGATAAAAATAATGGAGTGGAGGCAGCGTCTTTGAAGTATAGGTCTCCGTATCCTCATGATATAAATATCCTCTTGAAGTGATTCGCTTTAAATAGGTAAAACCTTCCAAATGATTTTCGGAGGGTTCTCTGTCTGGATAATTGTCATATCCCAATTCCAAAGCACTAACCAGATATGGATTAACCGGCAATTCATCAAATTTATGAAAAAGCA
>JAGQVA010000978.1 GCA_020438265.1 Bacteroidota bacterium | reverse complement strand
CATGGCGTGAGAATATTCACAGAGAATCACCGGGCGGGTAGTATCCTTAAGCGCCATTTCCAAAGACGTTTCAATGGACGCATACATATTGGACATGAAGTCAAAATCGGTCAGAGAATTGTCCTCATAAGGATCTCTGCCTTCATAATGAATCGGTCTGGTATTGTCGATCTTTTTCATGGCATCGGCCATGGTGTGAAAATTAGGTCCCATTCCGGATTCATTCCCCAATGACCACACGATAATACAAGCATGGTTTTTATCTCTTTGAACCATGGAAACACCCCGATCTACAAAAGCCTTTTCCCAGGAAGGAACTTTAGCGGGGGGATTTCCCAAGTTCCAGAGCATGTGGGATTCAATATTTGCTTCATCAAAGACGTACAGGCCATATTCATCACAGAGTTCATACCAAAGCGTGTGATTGGGATAATGGGAAGTCCGCACCGCATTGATATTATTTTGTTTCATCAGGATAATATCCTGAATCATAGACTCTTTCGTGACGGTTCGTCCAAACTCGGGGTGAATTTCGTGGCGGTTTACTCCTTTGATATAAATGGGCTCATTATTTACCAAAAGCTGCCCGTTTTTGATTTCTGATTTGCGGAAACCGACTCTTGTACTTACCGCTTCAACTGGCAGGCCATTTTTGTCTAATATTTGAATCGTCAGGGTATAAAGATAAGGAGATTCGGCACTCCAGAGTTTGGGATTACTAATCGGCCAACCGAAAGAAAGCCTGTCTTCTTCTCCGCCTTTAATGGGGTTTAAATCTGGTAAAACAGCCGTAAAAACCGAGTTATTATCCGCATCATAAAGACTATACTGAACCTGTAGTTTTTTCGCTTTTTTCTTCCCCGCATTATTCACATAAGTAATAATTTCAAGAGCTGCCTGATCCATGGAATTTCCAAAAGTAGGGGTTACCTTAAAGTCCCGGATATGCACTTTAGGCGTTGCAAATACAAACACATCACGGAAAATTCCGCTTAATCGCCAAAAGTCCTGATCTTCAAGATAACTCCCGTCAGACCAGCGAATAACAGTTGCAGATAATTGGTTTTTCCCTGGCTGAATGAAGCCGGTGATGTTAAATTCTGCGGGAGTCATACTTCCCTCACTATACCCCACTTCCTGGCCATTTACATAGAGATACATGGCAGATTGAACACCGGCAAAGTGGATAAAAATTTCTTTATTTCCCCAATCAGCAGGAATTTCAAAATCTGTGCGATAACAACCCGTTTCGTTTTTGTCCTCCGGTACCCTGGGAGGAGTTGGAGGAAAAGGGTGGGTAATATTTGTATAAATAGGTTGCCCGTAACCCTTCACCTGCCAGTTGGACGGAACGGGAATTTTATCCCAGGATGCATCGTTAAAATCTTTTTGAGAATAAGCAGGCAAAACATCTGCAGGTTTTTCGAGGAATTTAAACTTCCAGCTTCCATTGAGGGATTTTACCCAGGGAGATTGAGATGCATCTCTGGTAAGCGCTCTGACTTCGTCCGGAAAAGGAATATAGGTTGCGTGAGCCTGGGTTTTGTTTCTACCGATGATTGTTTCGTCCTGCCACTCTGGTGTTTGAGCAAACATGGTTGAAAAAGAAATGAAAAAAACTATGATTAAGATAAATCTCATATTATGTAAAGCTTGAGGGTTTTTCGTGAAGACAAAAGTACTAATTCCTTTATTGGGGGGGCAAATTTTTCTTGTTCAAAGGATCTCATATCCTACCGTTTTTTGAGTGTGTTTATCATTTTACATAGATCTCTCCCGTTGGTCGAGATGACAGGCTCGCCTGTATCATGACACGCCGCCGTTTCGGCGGCGTGTCTTCCAGTGAGGACTAAAAGTCATCTCGACCAGAGGGAGAGATCTATGAGAGACGTTAAACAAATCACTTTTCTAATACTTTTTCTCCTTCCAATTTTCCCACAATCACCTCATGAAGCTGAGGCGTAATTTCATAATTAAAAACCGCCAGAAAAGCGATAACCACCAAAATCAGTGGAGAAAACGTCATCAGCATCCGAATGCCCCAAAGAACTGTCTCCGACTGTATCATCCCGGGCTGATACCCCAATCCCGCCAGAATCAAGCCTGTTATTCCTGCTCCCAATCCCAGCCCCAGCTTAAAACAAAATCCAAAAATTCCATAACTAATTCCCGCGATCCGTTCGCCAGTTTTCCACTGACCATATTCAATCGTATCGGGAAGCATCGCCCAACTGGCAAAAGCTGCACTACCATTGCCTATTCCCTGAATAAAAAGCAGGGGATACATCAAGTGCATTTGGTCAGGCTGGATAAAGATCATGAGAAAAAAAGCCACAATGTAAAAAACCGTTCCCCGAAGAAAAGCCTTTCTTTTCCCTAC
>JAGQVA010000977.1 GCA_020438265.1 Bacteroidota bacterium | reverse complement strand
CAGGAGGAACAGTAGCCTATTTTTTCCTGATTATGCAATGGGAGATATTGATGACGCCTCCGCGATCGGAGCTATGGGCTGCATGCCTGGGAATGGCGCTTACTCTGAGCTGGTATTTGTATAAAAAAGGATTAAAACCTGTCTTAAGACTGGCTTTAATTACAAGCCTTGGCGCAGGATTTGGATTTGCCTTTGGCAATTTTCTTCAGGTTTTGGGAAAGGCCTCGGGATTGGGTTTTAATTTCTGGAATGTCATGGAATATTCTCTGGGATTTTTTGGTGGTTTGGGAATGGCTTATGGTACGTTTACAATGAATTGGGAGACATCAAATCCTTTCAAAAAGGGCAGACAAACACAAAAAATTCCCGCGTTATTTCTTTGGGGAATTATTCCATTTATTATCTGGGTGGCTTCTTTTAATTTGGAGCGGCTGGAAGGAATTTATACAAAACTCTCTTTGGAAAACTATGCCGGAGGGGTTCAAATTGCTGCAATCATCTTAATGGCTTTATATGCCTTATTCTTATGGAGAATGGTGTTTTTTCAAAATCCTGATAAACCTGATTTTGAATCAATCAAGCCTTATTTCTACGGGCATTTTGCCTTTTACATATTCCTGAGCTTGTTGATTACCGGCGCTTTTTTTAGTGTTTATCGCCCCGAACAATACCTTTATCTCGTTAATTTTGGGGTGGTTTTCCTGTTGGCTCAGCGTATAAAACCTGCCAATTTCCCTTTTTCCGATAATATCCGTTATTGGGGAAGAATGTGGATCGCCACTCTGTTAATATTAGCTGTGCTGGCATTCATTGCGATACAAACCCATGAAAGTTTTGAAGGAATGAGAATACGATTTGAGTTATGAATAATTCCCCTCTTTTCGATGTAATCATTATCGGCGCTGGTCTTTCGGGTATTGGTGCTGCGTATCATATTCAGAATGATTGTCCTGATCATTCTTTCGCTATTCTGGAGGGGAGGGGAAGCATGGGAGGAACCTGGGACCTTTTTCGTTATCCAGGGATTCGGTCTGATTCAGATATGTATACCCTGGGTTTTTCCTTTTATCCATGGAAAAATCCTAAAGCCATTGCCGATGGACCAGCCATTTTAAGCTATATCAAGGAGACTTCCCGACATTTTGGAATTGATCAGCATATTCGTTTTCATCACCGGGTGATACGTGCAGATTGGTCGGATAAAGATCAAATCTGGACGTTGGAAATAGCATCCCATCCGGAAGTGGAAAATCAGGTATTTCAGTGCCGTTTTCTATTTGCTTGTAGCGGATATTATAGCTATGAGGCTGGTTATGAGCCCGTTTTCCCCGGTCGGGATAGTTTTGAAGGAAAGGTTATTCACCCTCAGAAATGGGATACCAATCTGGACTATGCAAATCAAAAAATCGTAGTAATCGGGAGCGGAGCCACTGCGGTTACACTGGTGCCAGAGCTTGCCAAAGTTGCTGAAGAGGTAGTAATGCTTTAGCGAACTCCTACCTATATTGTGAATTTGCCTTCAGAAGATGTGTTGGGAAATTTTCTAAAAAAGATCCTTCCCATAAAACTGGCTCACAAGATCATTCGCTGGAAAAATATCCTTTTTAGCATGGGATTTTATCAGGCTGCTCAAAAGTGGCCAAAAACCATTAGGCGATACATTCAGAAGAAAATTCAAGAGGAACTGGGTTCGGTATACCAGGAAAAGGATTTTGACCCTCCTTACAACCCCTGGGATCAGAGACTTTGTCTGGTACCGGATGGAGATTTTTTCCATGCACTTGCTGCTGGTAAGGCGCGGATTGTTACCGATACGATTGAGCGGTTTACCTCGAAAGGGATTTTACTTCAATCCGGGAATGAACTCTCAGCGGATATAATCATCACCGCAACAGGTCTTCAGATTCAAATGTTGGGAGGAATGGAGGTGTCCAGGAACGAAGAACCTGTTGAAATCAAAGACATTCACTGTTATAAGGGCGTGATGTTTAGTGAGATTCCTAATTTTGCCCTGGCCCTGGGTTATACCAATGCTTCCTGGACGCTTAAATGCGATCTGAACTGCAAATTTGTAACAAGGGTATTGAATTATATGAAAAAACACGATTATCAGACTTGCACACCACGTTTTGATCCTCAACGTTTTGATTCTGAGCCTCTTTTGAATCTTAGTTCGGGTTATGTCCAGCGCGCTCTGGATGAACTTCCCAAACAGGGTTCTGCTGCGCCCTGGAAGGTTTACCAGAATTATTTTAAGGATTTATTAGCACTTAAATGGAGTGGTGTGGATGATAAGTATTTGATATTTTTTTCTAAACATAAAAGTCCTAACCACAAATGACACATTCCACTGGTTCTATTGTTTACCACGGAAGACACA
>JAGQVA010000976.1 GCA_020438265.1 Bacteroidota bacterium | reverse complement strand
TGATCATAACCGTTCCTACCTGATCATAACCGTTCTCACCTGATCATAACCGTTTTCTCCCGATCCGAACCGTTCCTACCTGATCCGAACCGTTCCTGCCTAATCCGAACCGTTCCTACCTGATCATAACCGTTCCTGCCTAATTCCATCTCTCCCCTCCATAATAATCTTAATCATTTATGAGCCTTCCCGAAAAATCCAAATTCTTTATTTTACAGCCTATTCGCTCTCTCGTAAATGAGTTTCGCTCACTCATAACGACATAAGCCGATCTTTCTTAGATATATCACCGTAGATCCCAATTAGCACATGTTAATACCATGAAAATGAAAAACCGAATTTGTAAAATATGTAAATCCCAACTTCAGGGAAGGTTAGATAAAATTTTCTGTTCCGTAAAATGTAAAAACTCTTACCATCGCAAACTGCGAAAATCTACTGCCAAAGCAGTTTTGTGTACAGATAAAATTTTGCATCGGAATCGCTCTATATTGCTCGAAGTGATGGGACCGCGAAGTACACAGAAAATTGTAGATCGAATAATTCTCGATCAAAAAAAATTCAATTACAACTACGAAACAGGCAGGTTTAAAAATGACCTTTCAAGAATCTATCACCGGGTTTATGATTTTTCATGGACAGATTTTTCTGAACAGGAAGTATTAATTATTAGAAAAAGATAGAAGGGAACATAACCGTTCTGCTTCGGGTAATTAAAAATCTCTATATAAAGGCTTTTTCTTGATGAGATTTAATATTTTGCATCATCTCTATATACCTCACAGTCAGTCGATTTAGCAATTTATATTTCTCCTCCCTCGACACCTCTTCCATGCCCAAAAAAGCATTCTCAAAAACCATCCATTGAGGATTTTCATGAGAAAATTCAGTCCATGACTGCCCTTCTGCCTTGCCTGGTTGCCCTGTTCTGGCAAAGTTGGTCCAGAAAGTGATCAGCGTTTTGGAAAGTTTTAAGTCTGCCTTATTCAATGGCAGAATCGGGGTATTCGTTCCGTGGGTAAAAGATAAATCTGAACCGTGGAATGCTCCAGCGGTTTGCTTAGGACTTGGAGGAACCCGATTAAACAGATATAAAAATGCTGATTGGCCTGACTTTTCCGCACATTCAGCATAAAACCTTGTCTTTGCCCCAAACATAGTATCTCCAAGAAGATCTTGCTCTGCTTTTCTATCACGAACTTCCAGACCTGGGTATAATTCTAACAACTTATCAATATCCTCCCCAAACGCTTCTCTGACAAATTCAGGCATTTGGTTTTCCGGAAAATCTCTATAACGAAACTCAATCAGTGGAGTGGGAAACACTGCGTGCAGCAAACTTGCTTCATTACCTGTACTCCCTATAATCATTGGAATCTGAGTCTGATTTCCTTCATAAAAAGCAGCAAAGGGGCTTTGTGGTAATATTTTCCCATCGATAACAGGATAAAAACACCCAAGCTTTTTTTCCTGGGTTGCGATTTTTTGCAGTTTTTTCGCAGGAATATTTCTCAACTGTCCGATCTGATTTTCTCCACTGATTCCCAACTTCACGGAAAACTGTTTCCCCAGTTCCAAACCCGAAGGATAATCAAGAAAAGGTTCAAACAAATGATACATTTGTCCACTATTGGCCGGACTTTGCATAATGGCTTTGTGAAAAAGTCCTTTTGCTAAAGGAGATGTCATCAGATGCGCCACGGATTCCCCTCCGGCTGACTGCCCAAAAACAGTAACATTATCCGGATCTCCACCAAAGGCTGAAATATGTTCTTTTACCCACTGGAGTGCGGCAATCTGATCCATCAATCCATAATTCCCACAAACACCGTCGGGTGATTCCCCCAACAATTCCGGATGCATAAAATAACCAAACAATCCCAGCCGATAATTGATCGAAACCAAAACAATATCTCTCTTTGGAATTTCATTTCCATTATAAAAAGGATCAAAACTACTCCCGTCATGATGATCGCCGCCGTGAATCCATACCATTACGGGTAGTTTTGCTTCTGGGTCCAGAGATGGCGTACGAACAGTCAGGTGCAGGCAATCCTCACTTTCTTTCGGTGTAGGAGCAATCAGCATGAGGTTTTTGATCAGCCAGGTTCTGAATCCATTCCAACCCTGCCCATCAATGAGTGCTCTGATAAAGGTTTTGAAATCAGCCATTCGTTGCCAGGCCATGGCTCTATATTTTGTAGCCTTTAGAATGCCTTCCCACTTTTCTACTGGCTGGGGTGGTCGCCAACGAAGATCTCCGATGGGTGGTTTGGCGTAGGGAATGCTTTTAAAAACAGCTATTGAGTCTTTTTTGCTCCAGGAGCCCTGAATTTGACCGAGGGAAGTTTTGACCAGAGGATGGGGTTGACTTGGCATAGGA
>JAGQVA010000975.1 GCA_020438265.1 Bacteroidota bacterium | reverse complement strand
CAAATTGAGCAAAGAAGCGCTTTATGGCTCTATTCTTCAGCCCAGTGCGGGAATTAGCTTTGGTTATGAATCCTACCTGTTTACCCTCAAAGACGGAACCAAATCCATGGGTTATATCGCTAGTGAAACCAGCGAAAAAGTAGATCTGAAAATGGCGGGCGGAATTGTTAATTCTATTAAAAAAGAGGACATCCAGGCCAGAGAACTCATGGATCAATCTCTCATGACTGAAGGTCTTGAAAAGGCCATGAGCCAGGAGGAACTGGTTGATCTGGTGGCTTATTTGAGTAGTTTGAAACGGGATGAGGTGGAATAGAATATTGAAACACGGAGGCACTGAGCCGCAGAGAAATAAAGAAATATGAATCACTCTGTGCCTCCGTGTTTTTTATTCATCTAGTCGCCAACCAGCTCCTCATGAAAAGCCAGAATAGCCCCAATGCTCTTCTGATCCAATCGCTGACAATGAATAACGGCACCTTCAATCGCCGGAGCAATTTTATTAAAATCTCCATTTTCAAATATCGCTCCTGAAATCTTTGGAAACTGCCCGTCATCAACTATGGCTGCCTTTAAATCTCCAACATCCTCAACATTAGGTAAAGGCACAAAAGTCAGTTGGTCGAATTTATTCAATTCTTCATTCAGGGTATTTCCACATTTGACTACTTCCTGACCAAATTCGATTAATTCCGTCTCTGTCAATTCAGAATTTTGCTGGAGTTGCTGCAAACCGGTAAAGACAAAATTGTGAATACCTGAAGCCACTTTATAAAAGCGAATCAGAGCTTCATGCTGAAGGTACAAATTTTTAAGTTCTGCTTCGCGTCCCTTTTCCTTCGCCAGAGCTAAATGAAAAACACAAAAAGTAGTATCCCACTCTTTAAATGACTCACTAAACAATTTTTCCCGATCTGCATTTAGTTGCTGGTAAAGGGCATTCATTTCCTTTTTTTCAAAGGTAGAACCATTATACATGATGCTTTTATCCGTAACCGTTCCTTCTGCAACCTTCTGGGCTTTGACCATGAATGCTTCAATTTCTTCAACAGGTTTCATCAATGCTTTTACATCCTCTTTCAGCTTTTCTGCGCCAGCTTTTGGATCCCCAACGTCAGGTATATTCGCAACAGAAATTTCTTCTTCTGCAGGAATATTTAAGTACCGGCTGACAAAGGTATTGGCATAAGCCTCCATCAATTCCTTTCCGTGTGACTCTGCTTTAATAAAAGCTTCAAATTTTTCTGCATCCATATAGCCTTCAGGAGACTTACCCAGATATTTCTTGTAAATCAGCTCTGTCATTTCCTTCTGAAGGCCATCCACATTGGAAAACAATATCCAGGGTGAACGTTCATCGGTCGGGCAAGGAATAAACGGATTTTTGGCACTTGCCTCTCGCTGGTCATTAGGTGGATGACTGGCATACATACTCACTTTTGAATTCTCCGAACCAGAAAAGAATTTTTTGCCGCCCATCTCATCAATGGGGAGTTCCGCCAGCGCTTTATCAAGCACAGGAGCCATTCTTTCCAGGTCCATCGCATTGTGTTGATAGAGATTTTCCGAAAACAATTTTTTCTGCGCGGCCAGATAGGCGTGGTTAACGGTATTATTCCAGCTTTGGGCTCCTCCGTCAAGTTTCCAAAGCGCCGAAACAATCGCTTCGCTTCCGGAAGTACTTACCGCCACTTTATCGGCATTAAACTCCATTTCCCGGGAAAGGGAAGAATGCATGATATTGAGAAAGATGTAAAACAGTCGGAGCAATTGTCTGATCAGCCATATAACGGGCGTAATTGCCCAGGCTGCGGCAGAAAGACGAATATCAGAATTCCGCCACTGTTCCAGCGCATCATCCCACTTGTCCCGATCAAAAATCATCCCGTGAATAATGGTATTGGCGGAAATGATATAACTACCAATTTTCATGCTTCGTTGGGCGAAATGGCCAAATTCGTGGGCGACAACCGCTTTAAACTCACTGAGATTGAGGCAGTCAACCAGTCCCAATCCGATTGTCAAATCTTTTCTCACTGGCAGAAAAAGGCTTAACCACATATTGGAATAGCTCACATAAGCATTCACATCAGGATCAACATAGATATTTCTGGGTCTGGGTGCACCTGTTTCCTGACAGATTTTTTCAACAAAGGAAATCAATTCGGGGTGATCTTTTTTGTTCAATTTAAGGCGGTTTTCGGGTTTGTGATTGCGCAGTTTGAAGATAAACTTCAGCGTAAAAACCAGCAGCATCACAGAACCGGCAATTGCCCCCAATTTCAATAAAATGGTAAACTTGTTGATCGTCTCCATTTCATAAAAAATAGCGCCATCCAACAAAAAATCCGCATTTAACCATGCATACAGGCCATAAAAACAGATA
>JAGQVA010000974.1 GCA_020438265.1 Bacteroidota bacterium | reverse complement strand
AGCGATACCAGACACAAGATGCATCACAAATAAACCCAGGAAAATTTTCCAAAAGGCTAAATCCAATACAAGAATCGGTATCACCAACCAGAAGGTATAATTACACAGTTTAAAGAAAATCAATCGAGCCCAGTTTTTGACCGGATTGGTTTGAGATTGAAAGGTAATGCCTTTGCGGGTGAACTTGCGCAGTTTGATGAAATCAGTCAGAAATACCCAGGTAAAAGTCAAAAGGCTATAAAGGAAAAAGGCGTAAATATGCTGGTAGCGGTGTTTGGGTTTCCATTCAGCGTGCTTGGTAAAACGCAGGATGCCATTTCCCGCTTCGAGGTCTACATCATGTCCGTAAATATTTGTGTAGGAATGATGGAGCACATTGTGGGAAGTCTGCCATACGAGTTTGTCGCCGCCCAACAGGTACATGGTATTTGCAGCGATGGAATTTATCCAGCGATTAGGCGAAAAAGCGCCATGACAGGCTTCGTGCATGACATTTGCTCCCACCAAAGACATTCCGATCCCCATTACCACGCAGAGAATCAGCATGAACCATTCGGGAAGATTCATGGACAAGATCATCGCATAAGGCATCAATAAAATGGTTAAGGAAATCCCCCCTTTCACCAGGGATTTTTGGGTTCCTTTTCGGGAAATCTGTTTTTGTTTGAAATAGTCATTCACCCGCGTCCTCAATATTTTGAAAAATTGAGCCGGGTCAGTTTTGGGATATTTTACCTCTGTGCTAATCATACATATCGGTTTAGAATAGAAAGAAAAGCAGGAAGCAGAATCAGATCAACAATTAGCGCGGAAGAACAACCCACAACCATGGATAGTCCCAAAATACTAATTCCTTCCAAACCGGAAAAAATCAATGCCGAAAAACTGATCCCAAAGACAAGGGTAGTCATCAGCACGGGACGGCCTGAATGGATCAGCACCTGATCAAAGCTATGACCAAGAGCCTTTTGTTTTTTATAAGTAGCGAGAATATGCATTGTATCATCAATGGCAATACCAAAGGCAATGGAGAAAGCGACGCTGGTTCCAGCCCGAAGTTCAATTCCCCAATATCCATAAACTGCCGCCAATACTAAAAGGGGAATAATATTTACAATCAGAGAAATAAAAGCCTCCCCTACCCTTTTGAAGTAAATCGTCAGCAATACAAACGTAATTCCCAGGGCGGTAAATAACCCTATCATTATGCTTCGGGTAGTATCTGCCGTATTTTTATCAATCATCCGGGAAATGCCTGTATAATGGATTGTTAATTGTTCGAATCGGGGATTGGCTTGAATCGCCTGCGTCAGGCTATCATGTTTTTGTGAAGCAATCAGGGTTCCCTCATCGGGAATCAAACCATAAAATCGGAAGGACTGACGATCTTCAGAAGCAACTTTAATGTTTTTGGTATCAAAACGGGGATTCACATCTGGTCCGGCCAAAAAACTGGGCTTAAAATACAGACGAATAAGGCTGTCCAGTTCAGGGAAAATACCTTCCGGAATTTCTGCATCGGCCTGTTTCTTTTGCACAAAAATGGAAAGAGGACGAGTTCCGGAAAAATGCTCAGCAAAATATTGGGAATTTTGGCGGATTTCAGAATTTTCGGGAACACCAGAGATAAGATAGGCATTGCTTTTCACCTGATATATTCCTCCCATTATCAAAAGAATAAATCCAAGAAACACTAAAAGAATCACTACAGGCTTCTGATAAAACTTTTGGATTATTTTTACCCATATATCCAGTAGGCGATCTACAAATGTTTCCTGTTGATATTTCTCAAAAGGCACCATGGAAAATATCACAATCGTCAGCAAAAAGGTGTACATCACTCCCAGCGCCACAAAAGCACCAAATTCTGTAATTGCCTGAATCTCGGTAGTGATCAAACTGCCAAAACCAATTGCGGTCGTAACGGAGGTCAACAAAAGCGCCGCAAAATGATACAAAACCCGCTGTTTTTTTTCTGTAGGCCCGGCTCCTTTGACAATGTGGATGATATCCGAAACGGAAATAATCAGAATCAATGTGGGAATCATCGTGGTAAAGAGGTTGTAATGCAAACCCAGATTTCCCATTAAACCCAACGTAAAAGAAATCGCCAATAAAGGGACCACCAGACTAATCAATAATAATCTCCCCGAACCAAGGATTAACCACAAAATGACCACTGTCAATATCAATGTTACCAAAAACAGCCATCCGGAATCCCGACGCATAAATTCCTCCAGCAAGACTGTAAAATAGATTTTCCCTGCAATCTTGGCCTTGCTTAATGGAAAGGGGGCCAGGTTTTCCTGAATTCCTTTGACTAAAGGAAGAATATCCTCCTTTTGTTCAATCGTAGCATGTTTCAGGTATAAAGCAACTGCGTGATTATC
>JAGQVA010000973.1 GCA_020438265.1 Bacteroidota bacterium | reverse complement strand
TTCAGCGCCCGATTTTACACATACAGAATATTTTATCTGCCTACTTATTTTTACATAAAAAAGTCATTACACATACACCAATGATTAAAATAATATTAACTTGTCTGACAAAAATCCTATCCGAAATCGATTACGATTCAATTTTTTTCTAATGCGACAGCAGGCTTTTTACAATAAGTGTTGCTTTTACAATTTTTCAAAAAAAAGCATAAATAAATACTAATTTAATAATAATGCAGATATAGTTAGAATAATAATGCAAAAATTTGAAACATTAATCTTACGAGGCAACTTGATTCACATCCATTTACGTTCTAGTTTTGTATCATGATTTTGGTCGTTGTTGTTCGCAAAACATGCAATCAAACCAAAATCTTTCCTTAACCTAATTATTACCTATTAACCAAAATTTATGAAAAAGGTATTTTTACTTTTCTTTGTATTAGTTGCATCTTCGGCTATGGTACATGCACAAAATGCAGCGATCAGCGCTTGTCTCGACGGTGATACTGTTCAGATTAAGCTTGATTACTCACTAAACTGTCCAACTGCTCCAGGGTCCTTTGTTGGCCTGGCAGAAATTGGCTTTCATTCAGGGGCCAATAACTGGGGAAGTGTGGTTGACTGGGATGCTGCGGGAAGTACAACAGCTACTAACGACAGCAATGATGTTTTCACGGTTCGTTTCCACCAGACTGAGTATCACGGATTGACTGATACCGCTGATAATTACTATTTTGTATTTAATCAGGGGCCTACTCAACCAGGCGCCCCCTGGGATGCAGAAGGAAAAGATGACAACGGTGCCGGTGGATGCCAGGACTATTATGTAATCTATGACAGCCTCGCAGCCTGTGATGCTTCAACTTCTATCTCGGATCAGGATATGGAACTGGCGCAGTCAATCACCATTGCTCCCAACCCGATGACTGACCTTGCGGCTACAGTTAAGATCAATAATACCCGCAATGAGCTCTTCCATGTAAGAGTTACAAACGTGATGGGACAGGAAGTATTCCTGAGATCTAATCTGAGAGGAAACGAGGTAATCATTGAGAAAGGAAATATGACTCCCGGGATTTACTTTGTAACCTTGTTTAGAGAAGACGGTGCAAAAGCTACCAAACGTCTTCTGGTTAACTAGTGGTTCAAATCATTAGTTTTTGACCTAATAAGAGCCACTCAGTCTTTCCGGGTGGCTTATTTTTTTCACTTTCTAAACAAATGTTATCGTTTCGGGCTTACTACGCTGACGAAATTTGCAGTGAATCAATTTTTCACTGTTAAATCATACATTATGTGGCTTGAAACCTTAAAAGACCGAAATGTTCATTTGTTGATTTTTGGCGCGTTTAACCTGAGTCTGGCAATCCTGTTTTTCATTTTCAGTCGTTTCTCTGACGTAGAAATCATGGGAGTCAACGCCTGGTATAAACCCATAAAATTTGCCCTTTCAATCGGGATTTTCTCCTTAACTATGGCCTGGTATACGGGTTATCTGGAATCAGATCAATCCGTCATTTATTATAACTGGGGAATCATCCTTACGCTGGGTTTTGAAATCATTTATATTGCGATTCAGGCAGGACGAGGGGAGTTATCTCATTATAACCAGACGACTCCTTTCTTTGCCATTATGTATGTATTTATGGCTCTGGCCGCAACCATCGCAACTTTATGGACCGGATGGATCGGGTTGCGTTTTTTCACTGAAGAATTTCCCCAACTTCCCGACTATTACCTCTGGGCCATTCGCCTGGGAATCATTCTTTTTGTGATTTTCTCCCTGGAAGGTTTTGTAATGGGATCACGTCTTTCTCATACCATCGGTGGGAGCGATGGAGGCTCCGGCCTTCCTTTTCTCAACTGGAGCTTCAAATATGGAGATCCCAGAGTAGCGCATTTTATTGGTATGCATGCTTTACAGATTCTGCCTGTTTTATCATTCTATGTTATCAAAAATGTGCGAATCACTATCTTTGGGGGGATAATTTATGGTCTTTTGGCAGGTTACGTCTTATGGGTGGCTCTTCAGGGGCAGTCTCTTTTTAGGCTATTTACTGTTAATAAGTTCTGATCAGGCAATTCCTTTTCTATTTGTCATTTTCTATTATTTATTTTGACTTATATTCCATCTTGTGCGAGCATTTAATCCAAATTATGATAAACCAAACTACAACCTCCCTCTTTCGATATTTTTGTTTTCTTTCCCTTATTCTACTCATAAGTTGTAAAGGAAATGAAGGAGTTACCCCTGAACCTCCTGATCCTGATCCGCAACCTCAACAATACGGAACCCCGTTTGCCAAAGTACCAGCTACCGAAGACATTACTATGTATGAGATTAACCTGAGGGTTTTCAGTTCTTCTCATAACATTCAGGGAGCTATTGCTC
>JAGQVA010000972.1 GCA_020438265.1 Bacteroidota bacterium | reverse complement strand
GCATTTATTATGAATATGCTGAGAAAAATATAATAGGAGGACTTTTGAGAGGAATAGAGGTAAAATTGGATACCAAAGATCCTGAGGGGAAATCACAATTTTACCGCTGGAGCTATGAAGAAACATGGCGTTATCGGGTTCCCTATCCTCCGCTTCTAGAATATTTTGGAAATAATCAGGCCGCTGCCCTTACCCCTGATAAAGAGTACTGTTTTCAGTTTGCTACTTCGGATGAGATTAATATTGGCACTTCAGTAGATAACTCTGATGATGTCATAAAAAATCATTTGGTAAAATATGTCACTACCGAAACAGAAAGGCTACAAGTCAAATATTCTATTTTGGTTAAACAGCATGTTCTGGAAGAAGAAGAATTTCTTTTTTGGAAAAGCCTGAAAGAATCAGCCGAGGATGTGGGAGGTTTGTATGACCGCCAACCACAGTCACTAACCGGAAATATCACAAGTATCACAGATCCCAAAGAGCCTGTGTTGGGATATTTTAGCGTTAATGGAATAAAAGAAAAGCGAATTTTTATTGATCCCAATTATGATTTACCCAGGGAAGCCCTTCCTCCGGATCGACTGGGTATTGAATGTCTCCGAGAATTAGACTCCATCCCGGCAACACTGGATGACGTAGATATTCTGATTTTTCAGGCCCTGGATGCAGGCAAAGTTTTTTACAATTTTTATGGAATGATTTCGATTGAAGGATATTTAATTACGACTGTTCCCTGTAGCGATTGTACTTACTACGGAGGCACGGTAGAAAAACCGGATTATTGGATAGATTAATTAGGAAATCGTGATCATGCAGAAATATTATATATATACCATTAGAAATATAGCAGGAGCTTTGTCTCAAAAAACCCTCTTGCTATTCTTTCTCCTACCCACAATCCTCTTCGCCCAATTACCTCAGGAACGGGTTTATATTGACACAGACAAAGCCTTTTATCTAACCGGAGAAACAGCCTGGTTTTCTCTTTACTGCCTGGAAAAGGAGTCTCATAAACTCTCACAGGTTAGCAAAGTTGCTTATCTCGAACTGATCGACAAGGAGGCAAAACCAGTTATGCAGGAGAAAATCAGAATAGAAGGAGGAAAAGGAAAAGGGCAACTGTTTATCAAGCCGGAACTCCCTTCCGGAGTATATTATCTCAGGGCATACACTTCCTGGATGAAAAACTTTGACCACCGCCATTTTTTTGAAAGCAGTATTCATATTGTTAATCCCTTTTCTCCCGTAGAGATTTCTGATAATAAATCTGATGAGCCCGATAATATCCCTGAATTTGAAATTAAGCCTGAAGGGAATATTCTTAGCCTGGATCTGAATAAAACCAGCTTTGGAAATCGTGAAAAGGTAGATTTGACTCTGGATCTCAAAAAAGAAACATTGGCTCATCTTTCCGTTTCGGTTTATAAACACGAGCCAGGCTTCCCCCTAAAAACGAATATGGATCATTATTGGGCAGGAGAATATCAGGGAGAAGAAAAAGAAATAAAAATCGTCAATTATCCTCCTGAAATCAGGACTCAGGTTCTTACGGGGCGCGTTAACAGACCAGGAATCGAACAGGTAGATGTATTTGTACCGGGAGCTACTCCGCAGTATTATTCCATTCCTGTGAAACCTAATCAGACTTTCATTACAGAAGTCTCTCCAGAACAATCAGGAACTGAAATTTTGGTCTGGACTGAAAACATTAAAATAGCATCTTCAGACATCGATGTTTTCTCTCCTTTTGTCAATCAGCACACAATCAAAAATCCCGTAGGACTGGGATTTGATGAAGATGACATTCCCGTTTTGGAAACACTCAGTATGAATGCTCAGATTGCCAATGCTTATCTTCCATTTTCTCAAACCAGGGGATATGATTACCAAACAGAATATGTAAAGGTTCCTTTTTACGGGGAAGCGGATAATACGTACAGGCTGGATGATTACACCCGTTTCCCTACGCTGGAAGAAGTATTCATTGAATATGTTCAGTATGTAAAAACCCGTAAAACAGGATCAAGAGAGCATTTTTATGCCTGGGATCTTTACACCAATACTACCACGATCTCCAATAGTACATATTTTCAGGAGCCGGCCCTGGTTATCATTGATGGGGTACCGGTTAGTGATCTGTCCTATGTTTGGAATCTCGATGCGAGACTTGTTGAAAAGATTGATATTGTCAACAGGAAATACCTTTCCGGTAATAAGGCCATATCGGGAATCCTGAGTTTTTCTACTTTTAAAAATGACTTTGGCGGGAAAGACTATCCTTCCGATATTCTGACAAAAAATTTCCAGGGACTGATGGCGCCTAAGGCTTTTTATTCCCCTCAATATGAGACGGAAGAAACAAATAAGAGTAAAATACCCGATTACAGAACCTTA
>JAGQVA010000971.1 GCA_020438265.1 Bacteroidota bacterium | reverse complement strand
AAGTTGTGTAGATGTTTGAATTTTCGCTCTTCCCGCTCTTTTTAGCTTAAGGGTAGTCTGTGAGTAAATCAAAGGTGGAATAGAAATGTAAGAGCCATCGCGGGATTGGAAGGTTCGGGCCGGTTCCCCTACTGATTGAGAGTATGTCCCCCTGAGGTACTTTTTTTTAATAGTTTGACCTTCAGCCGGGAAAACGATAAGGAATAAAAAGAGTAAAGTGAGCGCTGGTTTCATGTTTTTCTTTTTAAGATCGGGTTAAAAAGAAAATTCCATATTATTAATTAATGATGTTCTTCCAGTTCCTGAAGACAGAGATTTAACTCCCTGTAATGTACCCCAAAGAGGCGATTGACATACCACCGACTGGCCAAAATCGCCAGAGCTGAATAAACGATCATGGTTACGCCTACTACGCCCCACACTTCGGTAGGTATATTTTCCATATCTCTTCCAGACTGGTTACCTCCTTTATAAAAGCCATACAGAATTCCCCCGGAACCCAAAAGAGGAACCAAAATCACGATTGAATAGAAGTAAATTTTCATAAAGATTCCCAGGACTCTGGTAATCTCTGCCAGAGAGTCTTTTAAATTATCTGTCGTGAGAGAAGGGCGGTTCAGCAGGCGGTATTTTTGCCAGTAAAACAGCCCGATTCCAATCAGAATGGCACTCATAACCAGGATTTCAGTCATATTAAAGGAAAAATCATTTCGCCACATCCAAAAAATGAGTGCCCCTCCAACGACAGTCATAGCTATCAGATCCAGGACCATGTTGCGGTTGATCTTGACCAGAGCGGACTGACTCCGGCTGTGAATCATTCGCTGAATTTCACTGATACTGACCCTGCTTTCTGATTCGTGTTGGTCGGTATGTGCCTTCCAGATATGTTTTAGTTCATCGAAATTCATAATTTTTCCTTAAGCATTTCCTATATGGGGCAACATAATTTTGCGCAGCTTCTCTTTAATACGATTGATTTTTACGCCTACATGGGTACGGGTAATACCGATAATGTCAGCAATTTCATCATAGCTATGTTCTTCCAGGTGAAGCATAATAATGGCTTTTTCCACTTCTGAAAGCTGTTCGATGGCTTTATAAAGCCAGCGAGTCTCTTCTGATAAATCGGGATTGGCAATCACCTGAGGGATTTCCAGCTCACGGTCTGAAATGGTAAAATGTTCCGGTTTTCTCTTTTGCTTTCTAAACCCGGAAATAGCTGTATTGAGGGCTACGCGATACATCCAGGTTGTAATTTTGGCTTTTCCCTGATAGGAATCATAAGCTCGCCAAAGCTGCAAAACGATCTCCTGAAACAAATCAGCTTTCACTTCATCCTCGTTTGCATACATGCTGCAAACTTTGTGAATGATTCCCTGATTCTCTGAGATCAGATTTACAAATTCCGCTTCTCGCTTTGATTTAACCAATGTTTACAACCCTAATAGTTTTCGAATAAGTCGAAGGATATAATGAAAAATTACAATTCCTGATTATAAGATGAAAAAATATCCCTAAGGTTGAAAAATATGATTTATCAAAATCGAACGATTTTTATTAAATTTGTGTTTATTTCGAAATTAACCTAAAACCAGATAATAATTATGTCATCTGTTACTTTAAAAGGAACAAGATACTCTATTAAAGACGATATCCCTGGTGTGGATATGGAAGCCCCTGATTTTACCTTCGTCAAAGGCGATCTCAGTGAGGCAAGCCTGATTGATGATTTTGAAGGCAAAATCAAAGTGATACTGGCTGTTCCCAGCCTTGATACAGGCATTTGTCAAATGGAAACCAAAAGGTTTAACGAAGAGCTTCAGAAAAGAGGTGATAAAGTGATCGGATTGGTTATCTCAGAAGATCTTCCTTTTGCTCAAAGCCGTTTTTGTGCTGCTGAAGGGATTGAAAACGTAATAACCGGTTCAGATTTCAGATACCGGGATTTCATTAATGAATATAATACCGAGATTCTGAGTGGTCCGATGAAAGGACTTTCAGCCAGAGCCGTTTTTGTGGTTGACACCAAAAACAAAATTAAATACTCTGAGCTGGTCCCTGAAATTGCCCAGGAACCAAAATATGACGCTGCTTTAAAAGTAGTGGATAGCCTGATGAAATAATACCGGGTTATTTGTATCTGTTTTTTTATGCTGATGAAATTGTTAATATCCATTGTGGATTAGCAATTTCATCAGTTTTTTTAGGGAACGAAATCAATGGTCAACTTCTGGGTTAACAGTTAATAGAAGAATGATTGTTTTACTCTCAGGAGGCCCCAGATCGCCATAGCCGTCAGGCTAAGGGGATAATTTTTTAGAGAATAAAAAATTGAAAAGAATCGCAAAAAAGGAAAAATAAAAAAATTAAGACCAATTAATCATGAAGCTTCCCCCA
>JAGQVA010000970.1 GCA_020438265.1 Bacteroidota bacterium | reverse complement strand
AATTATGAACCCGCAAAAGAAAATATTTGAACCAAAAACCGTTGCAGTTATCGGTGCTTCAAACAAAGAAGGAAGTGTCGGTTATGCTTTAATCCGGAATATGATTGGTTCTGGGTTTAAAGGAACAGTATATCCAATCAATTTTAAACATAAAAGTATTTATGGTGTCCGCAGTTATGCAAAATTAAGCGATACCCGGGACGAAATAGATCTGGCTGTGATAGCTACTCCTGCCCCAACCGTACCTGATCTTGTAAAAGAGTGTGGCGAATACGGAGTAAAAGGCATTGTGATTATTTCCGCTGGATTTATGGAAGTGGGAGAAGATGGTAAAAAGCTGACTGAAACCATCCTGGGATACGCCAAGAAATACAATATGCGGATTATTGGCCCCAACTGTCTGGGGTTTATCAAACCCTCTATCAAACTCAATGTGAGCTTTGCGAATAAAATGGCCCTGCCAGGTAAAATCGCTTTTATCTCCCAGAGTGGGGCACTTTGTACTGCAATTCTCGACTGGTCAGTAGAGAAAAATGTAGGCTTTAGTTACTTCGTATCTATCGGCTCCATGATTGATGTGGGCTTTGACGATTTGATCGACTACTTCGGTAATGATCCGGAAACGAGCAGTATTGTGGTCTATATGGAATCTCTGACTCACACCCGTAAGTTTATGAGTGCGGCCCGTGCTTTTGCACGTACCAAACCCATTATCGTGTTAAAAGCTGGTAAAAGTGCTGCAGGAGCCAAAGTTGCTCTCTCCCATACAGGAACCCTGGCGGGTAACGATCTCGCTTTTGAGGCCGCTTTCCGGCGAGCAGGTATTATCTCAGTGAATACCATCGAAGAACTTTTCAACGCAGCGCAGGCTCTCGCCCTGCAACCTCGTCCTAAAGGCAACAAACTGGCGATTATTACCAATGCTGGTGGACCTGGTGTTTTGGCAACTGACCATCTGATTGCACAGGGAGGGGAATTAGCTGAATTGAGTGAAGATACCTTCAAACTTCTCAATAAAGTCTTGCCTGCAGCCTGGAGTCACAACAACCCGGTGGATGTACTGGGAGATGCCGGTGCGGAGCGTTATAAGGAAGCTACGGAGGCTGTTCTGAAGGATGATGATGTTGATGGTGCCTTAGTCATTCTCACCCCGCAAGCCATGACAAAGGCTGATGAAATTGCTGAGGAAATTGTGAAGCTCAACAAGAAGTATTCTAAGACGATTCTGGCATCCTGGATGGGTCAAAAAGATGTAGACAAAGGCTGTGAGATTCTGGAAGATGGAGGAATTCCGGTTTACCGTATTCCAGAAAATGCCGTGAATACTTTCATGTCGATGTACAAATATACCCGAAATATTCAGGCGCTTTATGAAACACCTTCTTCCATTCCGCATAAATTTAATCCTGATACCGAGAAAACCCATGAGCTGCTAAAGTCAATCATGGAGACTAACCGGTATGTTCTGACTGAGGATGAAGCCAAGCAAATATTAACCAATTATGATATTCCTATCGCCAAACATAAGCTGGCCAGCTCAGAAGAAGAGGTAAAAGAAATTTGTGCAGAAATTGGGTATCCGGTGGTAATGAAAATTGCCAGTCCTGATATCACGCATAAAACGGATACAGGCGGAGTCATATTGAATATCAAAACGGAAGCTTCAGCGATTCAGTCATTTAATAAGATTATCTCTTCTGCTAAAGAAGCCAAACCTGACGCTGACATTAAAGGAGTCCTGATTGAGGAAATGGTTTCTAAAAAATATGAGTTAATTATTGGCTCTAAAAAAGATCCGATCTTCGGGCCAGTGATTGTCTTTGGAACAGGTGGTGTGGCAGTAGAGGTATTTAAAGACCTGAATGTTGGGTTGCCACCATTGAATATGGCACTGGCTCAGCGAATTATTGAAGATACCAAAATCTACAAACTCCTGAAAGGCTATCGCGGGATGAAACCTGCTGATGTAGAAGCCATTCAGTTTTTGCTGTACAAATTTGCCTATCTGGTGATGGATTTCCCACAAATCAAGGAAATTGATATCAACCCTTATGTGGTGGATCATACGGGTGGAGTAGTGCTGGACGCCAAAATTGTCCTGGATGAAAAAGTTGATTCTTCAAAAATCAAGGACTATTCACATCTTGTTATTTCTCCTTATCCAAGAGAACTCAACACAGAGTGGAAAATGCCTGATGGAACAGATGTTCTGATTCGGCCAATCAAACCCGAAGATGAGCCCATGGAAAGGGAATTATTCGGTCGTATTTCTCGCCAAACTGAATATTTCAGATTCTTTGGTTATGTCGGGAAAGTTACCCACGAAATGCTGACCCGATATACTCAAATTGACTATGACCGGGAAATTGCTCTGGTTGCCAAAGTCAAAGAAGGCGATAAGG
>JAGQVA010000969.1 GCA_020438265.1 Bacteroidota bacterium | reverse complement strand
CCTGTTTTTTATTAGGATCATAAGGCCACGCTGTGGTATCTGTCACTTGGATAGGAAAGGTATTCGAGACAGGAATTTTTTACTATAATCTTGATATTTTTGGTCGTATATGTCCCTAATAAACAGCCATTACTTTCCGCAACAACAGACAGATCGTAGGTATTCCCCGCTTGTTGAGGTCCGGGAGTAAAAGAAACATGGTAGGTAGTCGGATTGGTTCCCATTAGCCAGGTCGAAGCACCGGGGAAGTAATTCTGAATATCACTCAATACAGTTACCATATTTGACGTATCGACATCTGTCCCGATAATATCAAACCCAATATTAATCCCCGCACAAGCGAGAATCGTATCGGGAGGTGCCCAATAAGTTGGATCAATGTTTTGAATCCCGGACAGATTTACCTGAGAGTTGCTTTGGCAACCCACAGAAATAACCGTTACCTGGGCATCCCGGGAAATCCGCCCGATATGTACTCCATTGCGGTATTCATCCACATGGATTCGGAATGATCCCACCTCCTGACCGCCCGTCGGATTGGGCGTTAAACTGATTAACCCGGAAGAAGGATTCAGGCTAACTGCCCAGTCAGGTCCCAGAAAGTTGAGCGAATCATAACCGGGAAGGTAGTTAATGGGAACTGTGTCATTGCTCAGAATAACATCCAGCGAATAAACCAGCAAATCCCCATCCGGATCAGTAGCGCTATGATCCAGAATGGTCGGCTGTCCGGCGCAGATATAATTGCTAGCCGGCTCATTAAAAACCGGCGAATTATTACACAGGCCCAAATTGAGATCCATCATCATATCCACAAACATGCCTTGACCTCCGGCACCAGAAGTTATCGAATTATTCCGGCAACAATTGTAAAACCTTACCATAAACTGACTACAAGGATTGGCTGCCGGGACGCAAAAATCAAAATCCGCATAATAATACCCTTCAGCGACACCATTTATAAAAGTCCCTCCATTACAGGCAGTGGCAGGAAGAGAATCCGGGCAAATAGGAGTCACTTCGACATTATGCACAAAGTTCCAGGTTCCTATCATTTGTGGAAAGGTGGTACATCCATTAGGAAGACCTACAAAAGTCAGGGAAGGAGCCGTGGTAATACTAGGAGGAAGCATTGTCGCTGTAGCTGCCCCACTGCAATCATAATAAGCCCTATGATGAATCCGGTAAGTACAGGGACTCAGACATTCGTATGTCATATCAACTCCCATATAATGAGAGGCATGGATAGATGAAATGCAAAAAGAAAAGAGGGTAATGAGGAAAAGTAGAATTTTTTTCATGATGCGTGCCGTCATGCAGGTTTTACAATTGCCAAGATAGAAAATTCCAGATTAAAGATTTCATAAAATTGGAAAAATCTCTCCGGGGTAGTGAGAAGAGGTGTAATACAGAGTTTCACAGAGGCAGAAGATTTATTGGAAATCCAGGCTTATGAAATCTTCAAAAAAAAATCTTCCTCCACAAGGTTTGCCCGAAACCCATTTTTTCGTAGTTTTCGGCCAATGGATTATTATTTAATTATATCGGGATTAGTTTTCCTGGCTGCGGTTTTCGGATATATCAATGTTCGATTTTTAAAGCTACCAACCACCATTGGGTTGATGTTGATTACCACATTATATACCCTGGGAGTATTGGCTTTAAGCTTGTTTAATGACACGCTGTTGAAAGCAGAGGCAGAGTTGATTCACCAAATCGACTTTGAAGCAGTTGTGATGGATTATATGCTGAGCTTTCTGTTATTCGCAGGCGCGCTTCACACCAATTTTCAGGACTTGAAAGAACAGCGCTGGCCGATCATTGCATTTGCCACAATAGGCGTACTTGTATCTACTTTTCTGATTGGTACTTCCACTTATTATTTACTGCAACTTCTGGGTGCCCAGACAAATTTTATCTATTGTCTGCTTTTTGGTGCGATCATTTCCCCTACTGATCCAATCGCCGTTTTGGGCATTCTGAAAAAAGCAAAAGCCCCCAAAAAGCTGGAAATCAAAATCGTGGGTGAATCCCTTTTCAACGATGGAGTAGGAGTCGTCATATTTTTGACCCTGTTTCAAATTGCAGCTTCCAGTGGCGAACCCGTAACAGCCATTGATATTGTCAAATTATTTGGAATAGAAGTGATTGGCGGGTTGGTTTTGGGACTTGCCATTGGCTGGATGACTTTCCGATTACTTAAATCCATCGACGATTTCAGCGTGGAGGTCATTATCACCCTTGCGACAGTCATGATGGGAACCGTTGTAGCACAACAACTCCATGTTTCCGCGCCATTAGCGATGGTTGTCGCAGGGTTGCTCATCGGCCACGACACCGTACGAGGCACAGCTATGTCCAAAACCACAGAACTCTACCTGGACAAATTCTGGGAGCTCGTCGACAT
>JAGQVA010000095.1 GCA_020438265.1 Bacteroidota bacterium | reverse complement strand
TCATAAAATTCTTTCCTCAGAATGCTGTGTTCAATCTGGTCCAGACTGGCTGGTTGTCCGCCAATCTGAAAAAATTCTTCATGCCAGATGGTTGCGACAAAAGGCAGGGTATGTAGTTCTCTGATGCTTTTGAGAGGATAATTGTCCACAATTAATTTGACCGTAAAAGCATTATAAGCATTGATCCAGTAGGCGAGTTTTGCTTCTTCCGGCCAGGCAGTTGCGGGAGGTGAGGAACTAAGCGTTTCCAGGTAGGCTTCCAGTTCTTCCTGATCTTCGATAAATCCTTCATAATCTACCCATCCGTTTTCGTCTACATGTTTTTTTAATAATGTATCCCAGGCTTCGTGGGTTAGGGGAGGAGTGCCTTTTTTTCCGATTGGGGTAGTTGCTGTGGAATGGCAGCTGGTGATAAAAAGGATACCGAATAAGACATAGAATATTCTGAGCAGAAATGGTTTTCCTGAAATCATAGGTAATTGACTCTTTCCAATTGAAACATAGTAAAGGAAGCATTGTTCCTTTAAAAACTGCTTCAATCAATAAAGAGACAATTATATGAAGAGCCTCAGGATAGATCTGTCAACTGGCTTACGAAATGTGGAAATTTATTCTCCAAGAATAATTCTTCCATAGTATTTATGTCCGGTATTGGCGGTTAGATTGATATAATACATTCCTTTTGGGAAATTCGAAAGGAGGATTTTATTAATGATATTATCAATGTGCGTCTTATAGACAACTCGCCCTGCTACGTCCATGATCTTTACATTTGCACTTTCTATCTCTTCAGGCAGTTCTATGTAAAACTTCTCATTGGTTGGGTTGGGATATAGTTTTACTGGCGGGAAGGATTCTTCATTATAGGACTTCTGGCTTAATTTCAGGATGAATATATTATCAGATGTTCCTGCGGATAATATATTGGTAAGGCTTGAATCAGGGTTAAAATCTATTTCTCTTCGAAAGACTCCAGCTGTATAAATATTTCCCCAATTATCCACCGTAATAGCATGTCCGGCATCACCATTCTCACTACCTAAACTTTCTACGAAAAGAAGCTGGCCATCAGGATTTAGTTTTTGGATGAAAATATCCCCGGCACCTACAGAATTTTTTTCATTTATCCCTGCATTCGGATCAAAATCTACTGTATCATAAAAAATACCAGTTGTGTAAATATATCCTTGTTTATCGACAGCAATATCGAATCCAATGTCTCTCATTTGTCCCCCCATTGCTTTCACCCAAAGCAAATTTCCTGCGGGATCCAGTTTTTGTACAAAAATATCATCAGAACCTACCGGAATGACTGGCTCCTGACCTGACTGAGAATTGAATGCTAATGTATCTGAGAAATAACCTATTGTATAAGAGTTTCCTTCCTCATCAACCACAATTGAATAGCTACGTTCAGAACCATTTTCACCACCGACGCCGCTAACCCAGGAAAAATTGCCTTCAGAATTTAACTTCAGTATAAACGCATTATTATATGATTTTGTATCTAAAATATCGTTGTTTAAATCTGAATCGGGGTTAAAATCTACTCTGCCAATATAATTGCCTGTCAAATAAACATTTGCTGATTCATCAGTAGTTATAGAGTTGCCAGTTATCGTTTTGGAGGCATTGATATCTTTCGCCCAAATAAAATTACCATCTGAATCCAGTTTAAGGATAAACATATTAGGGCCAGCCGAGGCAACAAAATCATCAGAGCCTGAACCTGGATTGAAATTAATACGACCGGAATAAGAACCTGTCAGATAAATGTTTGAGTTCTTATCTATGGTAATATCTCTTCCTTCTGTTTCTGAACTTCCTCCCCAGCTTTTAGCCCAAAGTAAATCTCCATCTTGAGTAAGTTTCAAAAGAAAAACATCTAAATCGGCACTTCTATTAGAATTTAGGCCGAAGTCGGCTTTTCCTGCAAAAACTCCGCTGACATACACATATCCCAAATCATCCAATTCCATAGATATATAAGGCTCATGGCTTTCCCCTCCCAAACTTTTTGCCCAAAGCAAATTGCCATATAAGTCCAGTTTTTGGATAAAAATATCTTCGGCTCCTTTCGGCGTTAAAATTTTTTCATCATAACCGGGATCAAAGTCAGCTGCGCTTTGAAAGGTGCCAATGGTGTAGAGATTTCCCCACTTGTCTACTTTTATATTCCCAATCTTTTCAAAGCCTATATTCCCCATCCTAACCGCCCATTCAAAAGTTTGTGAATAACTTATTGATTGTATAAAGAAAAGGCAGGTGAAAAAGAAAATGTGTTTTTTCATGGGTTGATACTTTTGAATTATTTTTTATTGGATAAAGATAAATAATGAGGCAGAATTAAATAAATCAGTTCTTAAAAAAACGAATACCCCCCTCTCCCCGGCAAATGAACCGACCCCGTTATTACATCATACTCCGCCCCTGTAACTGAAGCCAAAGTCGTAGGTTTCCCCAACAGCGTCCTCAACCCCAAAAATGCAAATACAATCGCTTCTTTATAATCGATAATATCATCCGAAATGGACTGGTCAATCGCAATCCCGACTTTTGATAATTTTCCTTCTATTTGCTCCAATAAGAAGGTATTATGTTTACCGCCACCAGTAATGAGCATCTTTTCTCCCTGTGCACCTACCTGCTTCGCCGAAATGGCAATCTGCTCTGCAATATGCACACAGCACGTATGCAGCAAATCCGCCAAAGGCAATTCAAATTCCTTGATAATCGGTAAAACCTCTTCCTCAACCCATTCCCAGCCCAGGCTTTTGGGAGGTTTCTGCGCAAAAAATGGCAGGCTGTTGAGCTGTTGCAGAAGCTCTGAGTTTAGCTCCCCTGAACGGGCAGTTTGCCCTTCAGGATCGTAATCAGTGGCAGGATTTTCTGAAAGTCGCTGATAGAGTAAATTCAGCACCAGATTGCAGAAGGTAATGTCAAAGGCAATTCCTTCAAACGCCAGATTACAAATCCCTCCGAGGTTGAGAAATAGTTTGTGATCTCTGAGCAGGTATTTCTCTCCCATTGGTACGAGTGGCGCTCCTTCCCCGCCTAAAGCGACATCTTTATTGCGAAAATTGCTTACCAATGGACAATTGAGATAAGAAACAATGGTTTCTCCATCGCCAATCTGACTGGTGAAATTTTTATGAGGCTGGTGGAAAATGGTCTGACCATGGACTGCGACAAAATCAGGGTTTAGCTGATTGGCTTCAATAAAAGCCCGAAGTTCTCTTCCCATCCAATGCCCAAAATATACATGTGTTTTGGCGTAAACTTCTGCCGACTGATCGATGAGATATTTCAGCCTGGTTTTCCAGGTTTCATCAAACTCAACCTGTCCGGCCAGATCCAGATGAAAATCGTAATGATCCTCTTCAACAGTAAACGTACAAACGGCAATGTCCATTCCGTCGAGAGAGGTTCCGGTCATCGTTCCGATTCCCTGATATGTTTTTTTGTTTTCCTTCATAATAAATTACTCCACCACCAGACCCAATTTCTGCAATTCTCCCGCTCCTTCTCGCAAAATCTGTATTTCAAATTCTCCATTACTACAATCAATTACCGTAGACACATCTATTCCACCATATCCTCCGTCAACGACCATGTCCACCTGATGGCCAAATCTTTCAAAAATTAATCCCGGGTCCATGTGATATTCAATCTGCTCTTCGTCCAAAGGAATGGTAATCGAGGCAATGGGATTGCCCAGCATGTGCGCCAGTTGGACGGGAATATGATGATCAGGTACCCTGATTCCCACCGTTTTTTTCGACTGGAAATGTTTGGGAATCTCTTTGGATGCGAGCAAAATAAAGGTATAAGGACCGGGAAAAGCGGTGCGCATCATTTTAAAAACGGTTGTGGAAACCTGATTGGCGTAGGTACCAATGATTTTCAGGTCTTCACATACACAGGTGAGATGGCTTTTTTGCGGATCAATGTTTTTAATCTTGCAAATGCGGTTGACCGCTTTTTTATTATTAATATCACAACCCAGGGCATACATCGTATCGGTAGGGTAAATGATTACGCCTCCATCTTTCAGACATTTGACTACTTCGGCCAACTTTCGCTCCTGGGGGTTTTGGGGGTTGATTCTGATTAACATAGAATGAGCAGGTCAGTTTAGCGAAAGTACACATTTCGGGACTATTCAGCAATTGACTTTTGGTAACTGGCTTTTGGCTTTTTGCTATTGGCCTTTCACTTTTGGCTTTTTTGTAAGCGATTCTTGATAGCAAAATATCGCCTGAAGGCGTAAATGAATGCGAAAATTCAGCGAATAGCTAACTGCCAAAGGCTAATAGCAAATTATCCAATTGGAAACCCCGTGAATAAATTCTATTTTTGACTCCTGACAGAAATAAAACAAAATGAAGAAGCACTATCTTTTCCTAATTGTCGCCGGATTATTCGTTTTCAACGGATCTCTCTTTGCCCAAAAAGGGTTGAAAGTGGGTGGATTTGTTCTGCCTCAGGCAGGCTATTTATTCAATTCTGATGAGCAGTCTTTAGCCAATGAAGAGTTCACACAGGAGTTCCTGGGAGGAATGGCTGTAGGTGGTTTGGTTGGTTATAATTTTAATGATTATGTAGGAGTGAGATTAAACGTGATTTACTCACAGCAGGGAGGAAAATATTCTGCCAGAAGAGATGTAAATACCCGCACCAGCTTTACCCGCCGCCAGGAATATGTAAAAATTCCTCTGATGATCGGACTGAATTCCAATCCCGGCAATAAAGTGGCTTTTGTTTTTTATGGAGGTGTGCAGTTGGATTTATTGACAAATGCTTATAATTATAACGATAATCCCGCCTATATTTCCCCATTACCTGAAACATACAGCCAGTTTCCCAGCACATACAAGACGTATGAAAATATTCACTTCAGCGTAGTTGGTGAAACCGGATTGGATTTTGAATTATCTCCAAGAAGTGTGGTATTAAATCTTCGCATCAGAGGAGATTATGGGTTGGTTGATTCCGAGAATAAGAGTGTTTCATTTCTGGAAAGTGGAAATGGGGTTACTCAGGAAAGAAATTACTGGGAATGGGTACGTGGGATTGCAGCCGATGCAGAGACTTTTAGTCTGAATGTAGGGCTGTTGGTTGGTCTGACGTTTAATCTCGGAACTGAATAATTCTGTGTGATTTGCCAGTGTTTCTGGCAACGCATTGACTTTCATTTTTCGTTAATCTGATTATAAACAAGTGATAGCTTATGTACAGGGCAAAATTGCCCGGATAGATCCTGCTTTTGCCATTATTGATGTAAATGGAATCGGGTATTTGGTGAAAATTACGCTAAACACGTATTCCAAAATCCGGGAGAAAAGCGAGGTGAAGTTACACACGTACTTTCAGGTAAGAGAAGACGCTCAGACACTTTTTGGATTTGCTGAGGAAAAGGAAAAACTACTATTTGAGCAATTAATCAGTGTTTCTGGAGTTGGGGGAAATACAGCGGTAACCATTTTATCCAGTATTTCTGCCGATGATTTATTCACTGCGATTCAGAATGAAGACGTTACTACTTTAAAACGGGTGAAGGGAATCGGGGCGAAAACTGCTGGTAGAATCATTCTGGAGCTCAGAGACAAAATATCCATTGAAGGAGTTGAAATTGTTGCTGGTGTAGGCTCTCAGACCAGTGGACACAATAAAGCTGAAGCGCTGAATGCGCTGGCTAGCCTTGGTTTTCCCAAAAACCAAATGTCTAAAAAGATTGATGAAATCCTGCAAAAACATGGCAGTGATCTCTCAGTTGAAGAAATCATTAAAATTGCTCTGCGAAACGGTTAAAAGGATTACCATTTTAAATTTATGGTATAAAACCCCAAAGGGTATGCGGTATGTATGAGTGGCCTTCGTTTTACCCTTTATTTCTAAAGGATATTTTCTATGTTTGCATCAGAATACAATAACAAAGACTCAATTTTGCCTATGGTATAAACCTCTACCTATCCTGAAGTAATAGTATTTCAGAACTTAACTTAAATTATTAAGCTTTGTCGAAGTTCAGTATTGCCCTGTTGGTATCGGCAATAACCTCGCTGTTTTATGCCGATCCGGAAGCAGACAGGAAAGGAGATGAGGTTATTACACCTGAGGTTTATATTTCTGACCTCCATATTCCTCCTGACCCGGTTATTCCTGAAGGTGACACATCCAAGGTCAAAAAGAATCCTAATGACCGTCAGGGTGATGCCACCCAACAAGGATATGTAACGCCCTTGTATCTAGGTAATCCCCGAAACTTTAGTACATCCTATGAACTTACAGAGGATGGCGAAGGTTTTAATATCTATGAAAAGGTAGGAGATGTCGATTTCCGCTACCCTTCTCATATTTCCTACGAAAATTACATGAAATACCGTAGGGAAAAAGGAAGAGAGGATTATTTCAAAGAGCAGTCGATGGCCAGTAACCTGGAAAATAAACCCGGACTGGCTTTGAATATCGACATCGAGGGGCTATCAGATGTATTCGGAGGTGGAACAGTTTCTATCCGACCTACAGGATATGCAACGCTTGATTTCTCCATTGACCATAACCGGACCGACAACCCTTCCTTACCACTCCGGCAACAGCGGGTAACTACCTTCAATTTTGATCAGCAAATACAATTGGGAGTTATTGGGCAGATTGGAGAAAAGATGCGTTTGAACGCTAACTTCGATACCCAGGCTACCTTTGATTTTGAAAACGAATTAAAACTGGAGCATTCAGGTACAGAGGATCAGATTCTGCAAAAAATTGAAGCAGGTAATGTGAGCATGCAGCTTGGGAACTCGCTGATTCAGGGACGTCAGAATCTTTTTGGACTAAAAACACGCCTGCGTTTTGGGCCGGTTTACGTTACAGCGATTGCTTCTACTGAGCGAGGACAGGTTGAGACAATCAACGTTTCCGGTGGAGGAGCCATTGAAACTCCTTTTGAAAAAGACGCCAGTGATTACGACATGAACCGGCACTTTTTCCTTTCGCATCACTTCCGCTCTACGTATGAAAGAGCTTTGAACTCTTTGCCAGTCATTCAGTCCAACCTTCGTATCAACCGGATTGAAGTATGGGTAGAACAACAGGGATCAACCAATAACAACCGAAATGCAGTGGGTTTTGTGGATTTGGGAGAAAATGATATTCCTATTGCTAATGGGGCGGGAAGGCTGTTAAATGAAAATATTCAGCGCAGCAATAATGTCCGTTATCCTGATAATGACGCGAATAAATTATACGAATTATTAACCAACGATCCTGATATCCGCGAACAAAACAGCGCTAAAAGTGCGATTGAAGCTCTTCCCGGCCTGGAAATGCAAAATACAGAGGACTTCCAGGTGTTGGGGAATATGCGCCGTTTGAACCCCAATGAATACCGGGTGAATACACAGTTGGGATATATTTCTTTGAATTCGCCTATTCCTACGGATCAGGTTCTATTTGTTGCTTATAATTATACCTTAAATGGGCAAGTGAATCAGGTGGGGGAATTTTCTGATGATGTTCCAGCCAATGGTCTGAACTCCAACGTTCTCTTCCTGAAAATGCTGAAATCTTCAGTACTGAGGATTAATCCTTATCCCGCCTGGGATCTGATGATGAAAAACGTCTACAGCATTGGGTATGGATTGCAGCAGGATGGATTCTTCCTCGACGTAAAATATGAATCTGGTACCAGTGCTGGTAAAATCAACTTCCTTCAGGGAGGTGCAGTAGCCAACAGGCCATTGATTCAGGTGTTGGATCTGGACCGTCTGACAAACCATACTTCAGCTGGCCCGGATAACTATTTTGACTTTATTGAAGGAATTACCATTATTTCAGATAAAGGCCTCGTAATCTTCCCGGTTCTGGAACCGTTTGGAGAACACCTGGCGGAAAAATTGAATAATGATCCAGATGATGTGGCTACTTATGTATTCCAGCCGCTTTATGATGATACCCAACAGGGAGCGATACAAAACTATCCGGAACTCAACCGATTTACCCTGGAAGGATACTACCGATCGGCCAGCGGATCTGAAATTCCGCTGAATACTTTTAATCTTTCGGAGGGAAGTATTACAGTAATGGCGGGAGGCAGGACTTTGACGGAAGGCTCTGACTATCAGGTAGATTATTATGGAGGAAAGGTAACGATTATTAACCCGTCCATTCTGACTTCCGGACAGGATATTTCGGTTTCCTATGAAAGTAACTCACTTTACAACGTCCAGACCAAAACGCTTCTGGGAAGTAGAGCTGAATTTAGTCCTTCAGACAATCTTCAGTTAGGAGCTACTATTCTGAACCTCCGGGAGCAGCCGTTTAATCAAAAAACTACGCTTGGTGATGAGCCTGTCAATAATACCCTTTGGGGACTTGATGCCAGCTTCCGCAAGGAATCTCCGCTCATGACCAAACTTCTCGATAAATTACCCCTTCTCAGCACCAAAGAAACTTCCAGTATTGATGCGGCAGCAGAATTTGCTCAGTTTATCCCTGGTGCCCCCAGAGTAGTAAAAAACAATCGCGACAAAGGGATTGTCTTTCTTGATGACTTTGAAGCTGCAGCTACCCCATTTAGTCTTCAGGGACATCAACGCTGGAAACTGGCTTCTTTTCCTGAAGGAAACCCAAGGCTTTATGATCCGAAATATCCGGATGAGCCGCTTTCTTCTAATTTTACCCGCGCCAAATTGTCCTGGTACCAGATTGATCAGGCTTTTTATCAGCGGTTTGGAATTGATTTCCCGGAAGAAGATCTGAGTAATAACTATACCCGCCAGATTCAGCCTTTTGAGATTTTCCCGACTGCTACCCGTGCTTTTGGTAATAATATTCAGAATACATTTGACTTGCGATATATTCCTACCAAGCGTGGGCAGTACAACTATGAATACCGTCCTTCCCAACTGGATAATCAAACCGGTAATTTCAGAAATCCGGAGAACAACTGGGCTGGTATCATGCGGGAAATTGACGTGAATAACGACTTTGAGGCGACAAACGTGGAGTTTGTAGAGTTCTGGATGATGGATCCCTTTATGAATAATCCTGCCCATCAGGGAGGAGAGTTTTATGTGAACCTCGGTCTGGTGAATGAGGATGTTCTTACGGATGAAAGCCTTAGCCGGGAAAATGGTTTACCTGGTGCAGGACAACCCGGTAATTTACAGGAAACAGCCTGGGGACAAATTCCTATTGGTAACCCTCCTGTAAACGCATTTAGTAATAACGCTAATGATCGTGAAGCTCAGGACATTGGTTTTGATGGATTGGATGATGAACAGGAGAGAACTTTCTTCAGCAGAATTATTGACAGCCTGGGAAATGCGATCTCGCCTGCCGCACTGAATAATTTCGTGGAAGACCCAAGTTCTGATAATTTTAAACACTTCCGTGACGATGAGTTTGAAACCAATCAGTCTTCCATTGTAGATCGTTATGAATTCTTCAATGGACTGGAAGGAAACTCACCTGTAGGTGGGAATACAAACCGAAACTATACTGTCCAGGCTACGCAGTTACCAGATAATGAAGACCTTAATGCAAACGGTAGCCTTAACTTTGCCGAGCAATATTGGGAATATCGCATTGAAATGTCTCCCAATGCATTGATTCCCGGACAAAACTTTGTGGTAGATAAAATTACTGACACCGTAGCTACAGACCTCAATCCTAATAATGTGGTTACCTGGTATCAGTTCCGTATTCCACTCAACGCAGGTAGAGCAGTAAATGGCATTTCCAACTTCAAAACCATCAGTTTTATGCGAATGTATATGACTGGTTTTAGCGAAGAAGTTTTGATGCGAATGACGGAATTTCAACTGGTTTCTACCCAGTGGAGAAGGTTTTCGGGAGATTTGTCTGAGCCAGGTGTAAATCTGCCGCCAGAACCTCCGTTCGCTAATTTTGAATTGGGAAGTGTGAGTTTGGAAGAAAACTCTACCAAATTACCCTTCAATTATTCACTGCCTCCGGAGGTAGTTCAGCAGGCAATCAATGGGAACACCCAGGCTGGTTTCCTCGCGGATGAAAGATCATTGGTTTTAAAAACCTGTGATCTGGAAGATGGGGACGCCAGGGCGATTTTCAAAAACGTAAAAAGTGATTTGCGTCTTTACAACCGTTTGCGGATGTGGGTTCATGCCGAAGCCGTGGACGATGGTATTCTCCCCTCCAATTTTGATGAAACCGGAGATGCAAAAATATTCCTTCGTCTGGGACTGGATAACGATCTCAACTACTACGAATACGAAATACCATTAACTCCTTCAGAGCGTGGTATTCCAAACGTAAGAACCAATACATGGCTGGAAGAAAATGAATTTGATTTTGAACTGGCATTATTGGCTCTGGCCAAGGATGAGCGAAACAAACAAGGTACAGGTCTGATTTACCGACATGCCTATCGCGACTCAACGATGCCAGAAGGGCACCAGATTTACATCAAAGGTACGCCGAAACTCTCCGACGTGCGGAATATCATGATCGGTATCCGAAACCCCAAAGATCCGCTTGGACAACCCATTTGTCTGGAAGTTTGGGTAAACGAGCTTCGGATGACCAATTTTGACAAGTCCAAAGGATGGGCTGCCAATGCCAACGTTTCATTCAGATTGGCTGATTTCGGGACGATTAACGCTACCGGATCGTATAAAACTTCCGGTTTTGGTCCCCTGGAACAAAAGCTGAGTACGCGTTCTCAGGAAGATGTGTTAAGGTATAATCTCTCCGGAAATATCTCTCTGGACAAATTATTTCCGAAAAAGTGGGGATTGCAATTGCCCGTTTATGCGACCTATGGAGAACAAAAAATCAGCCCGCAATTTAACCCGCAGGAAGCAGACGTAAGAACTGATGTATTACTCGAAAGATTAGATCCGGAAGCGCGTGCCGACAAACTCCAGGAAATACAGGATTTCCGCCGAACGAGAAGTATATCATTCAACAACTGGCGAAAAAATAAAGGTGGTGGTGGAGCCGGTACCGGTGTTGGCGGAGGAGGACGTGCGGGCGGTCGCCAGGGGGGAAATAGTGATGGAGGCAGTATCGGAGGAAGTCGCCCAGGTAGTGGAAAAGGAGGCGGAGGTGGTGGCCGGGTCAGTTATCCGTGGGACATTTCCAACTTTGATTTTACGTATGCCTATAATGATATTTTTGCAAGAAGTGCTGTTATTCAAAAGCGGTTTACTACCCAGCATCGAGCCGCGATTAATTATCGTTATACATTTCCGCAATTGACTGTAGAGCCATTTAAAAAAGTCAAGGC
>JAGQVA010000968.1 GCA_020438265.1 Bacteroidota bacterium | reverse complement strand
ATCCGGAAAAACAATTCTGCTTCCGGGTAATGCTTCATCAGAATCTATATTAAATACGTTTCCATTAATCGTTGCCTGATTGGGGAGAGGCCTGATTGTCGAATCCCCTACAATAAATAAATCATAGGAAACCTTGGGTTTTTTAGCATCCAGAGAATTGACTACTTCTACATATTCATCAAAAGAAAATGCATCCAGTTTCTTTAAATCGACGTTTTTGGCAATGATAACACCTGATTCTCCATAAAAGACATATTCTAAATTTGTATCATCCAGGAGTTTATTCAGAGCAGGGCGCAGCAACATCCCAGAAACGGTAAAATCCAGCTTTTTTCGGGAAATCCATTCTTCGCGATAAAAAAACTGAAGCGGATATCTCTGCTCAAGATCAGCGAAGATCTCCATCAGGTTTTTTCCGGAATAGCTGGCTGAAATAGGAATATTTTGGGGCTCCTCTTCAATAATTTGTGCATGAACAAAAATTACATGAAAGAGTAGTACGCTAAAAAGGAGTACGACTTTCCTCATAGACTCGTGGGTAGTTAACAAAACACAGTAGTTATTAGCAAAGCAAAATTACCCCTAGTTAACGATTAATTAAATCAGAGGGAAGCCTACCAATAAAAATTAGCAAAAAAACAGCTAAAATACAGTAACTGTGAAAAGCGTCAAATGGTTTGTATTCTCAAAAGGAGCCGTAAACAAAATTTTATTACCCATGGGCGACCAGGCGAGTTTTTCCCGAATCTGAGCGCTATTGGGAGTAATATGAGAAAAACCAGTCACCTGCCGATAGGTTGCAGTGGGGATATGGTATAACCAAATTGCTTTATCTCCGCTGCGATTACTGATAAATGCCAGATATTCTCCATTGGGCGAATATGCCGGAGATTCATCGTTCCACGAAGAGGTAAACAGGGGTTGGCTGGTATTTGAATTTAGCGAAAATGTGTATAGCTGCCGCTGAGTAGCCTGATAGTTTTCAGTAAATTCAGAGAAAATTATGCTCTGATCATCCAGTCCCCAGATGGGTGTGCGGAGAGAAATCACATCAGGGTTTTGCTGCCCCCGATAGGTTATAGAAGAGCTGTAGACAACATTGGCGAAGGTTCCGGGTTCTACAGATAATTGATGAATTTGGTAGGCATTGCTGCTATTGGCATCAGACAGGAAAAGGAGCTTTTTCCCATCATTTGACCAGCTGACCTGATGATTGAAACCCATAGGTGAGTTTAATGAAACCAGAAAGGAATTATCGAGATCATAGCTAAAAAGCTGAGTAATTTTGCTGGCAGATGGACTGCTGAGCTGGTTGTTTTCCCGATGAAAAGCAATTCTACTACCATCCGGAGACCAGTCTGGTTTGCTTCCTTCTGCGATCAGTTTTTCTTCACCCGTGAATAGATTATAGGTGTAAATTCCAGGGGTAGTATCATAGCTGGACAAACTTCCGGGAGGAATCATCGATTCATACGTGATCGATTGACCATTTGGAGACCAACTCCCCCAGGATCGATTGATTTCATGTGTGGAGAAAACAGGTTCAATCTCCTCCAGCTCATCAGGCATAATCATGATTTTATTGGACAGGGAAGATTGCCCGGATTGAGAAATGGCCCTGATTGCGAAATAATAAATCTTTCCGTTTTCAAGCCCTTCTATTGTGTAAACAGATTGATCTGTATTTACCTCATCAAGAATTTCCCAGTCATTTGGGTCAGTATCTGAAGTCAGGATTTGAAATTTATCAGGGCTGGCATAATTCTGATTAAGGTCCAGAAATTCCAGTTCCAGCCAGTTCCAGAATAAAACAACAGTTTGACTTCCCCTTTCTCCGCGTAAAATAGGAGGAGAAGTTACTGCCCCATCTTCCAGAGCATTTGGTTCAAATACCCGGCTGCATGAGTTTATGCTCATTGTGATGGAAGCCGCAATCAGGAAAAGGAATATATATGGTTGGTATTTCATATCTATCTGAGTGATTTTAAGGAAAAATAATGAATGAGTATGTGTTTAGCGTATTTATTCATTGCCCGAGGGCAAAAATCCCGTAGGGATTACACATGGGTAGAAACCTTGTGTTTCCCTACCTCCCTTACCCGCACCTTTAAGGTGCAGAAAATAGGGTTGCTTAACGAGCTACCCATATTTAATCCCTACGGGATTTTGCCATTCGGCTTAGAAACAGAGACTAAACACATACTAGCCAAAGGCTAACAGCCAACCACCAAAGTATTTTATTTCACCTATTAATTCAATTTAATTATGGCACACTTAGTCAAAGTGTCCCTCGATGAAATGGTATTCGAGGGCAGGGAGCGTATGTACGGAGCTTATCTGCTTCGCAAACGCTACCCGCGTTATCTTACCGTAGGGACGATTATTATCTCCCTGCTTGCAATGCTCT
>JAGQVA010000967.1 GCA_020438265.1 Bacteroidota bacterium | reverse complement strand
AAAGAGTTGTGGTCTGAGAGAAAATACGGTGATTTAAGTTCCACATAAAACTTTACAAAACAAACCCTTGTCCCAAATAAAAGCCATTCGATTCTTCGAATTTAATGACAAGGAAAACAGAGGTTTATGAGCCCAATTAGAAGGATTGATAACCATCTGCTGATTTTTTCTTATCAACCCATTATTAAAAACAAATGTTTTTACAGTTGCAGATTCCTCCGTTTTTATAAAAGATAACAACCACACGAAAAAAAATCCCCCAAAATTCTTATAACTCTTTACAAATAAAGAGTGTTTTTACAGCAGAATTTCATAATTTCGCAGCCTAAAATATAGGTCGTGGATAAATACCTGGATTTATTCTAAAATCAGGTTTGGATTTTTTTTTAAAAAGAACGTAATTGCACGACCATTTCGGAAATCAATGTATTATTAATGAATACTTTAAGCTATAAAACCCTTTCTGCCAATTCTTCAACCATTGAAAAACAGTGGTTTGTGATTGATGTAGAAGGAAAAGTGTTGGGACGGGCAGCCAGTGAAATTGCCAAATTGTTGAGAGGTAAACACAAGCCCTCATTTACTCCACACACAGATTGTGGAGACAATGTAATTGTGATTAATGCAGACAAGGTTCGGCTTACAGGAAACAAAGCTGATCAGAAAGAGTATCTGCGACACACCGGATACCCAGGCGGTCAGCGGGTAACCACTTTTAAGGAATTAATTAGCAAGCAGCCTGAGAAAGTCATTGAAAAGGCAGTAAAAGGCATGCTTCCAAAGAATAAATTAGCTAGTCGGGTGTTAGGCAACCTCAGAGTTTACGCAGGTTCTGAGCATCCACATGAAGCTCAAAATCCTGAGGTCTACGAAATATAAAGATATTTATGAGTCAAATTGTTAAAGTCGGTCGTAGAAAGCGTGCAATAGCCAGAGTATTCCTGCAAGAAGGTGGCACCGGCAAGTTTGAAGTAAACAACAAAGAGATGAAAGATTTTTTCACTCTTGCTACATTGAGAATCAGGGTCATGGACCCTTTTGCTGCTTCTGGTGCAAATGCCAATAACTTCGATATTAGCGTAAATGTAAACGGAGGTGGAATTACCGGACAGGCTGATGCTATCCGCATGGGACTATCCAGAGCATTGACCGAACACGATGAGGAATTAAAACCATCTCTGAAAAAAGCAGGTTTGCTGACCAGGGATGCAAGAAAAGTTGAACGTAAAAAATACGGCAAGAAAAAAGCGAGAAAGAGTACTCAATTCTCCAAGCGATAATTACAGAAATGGAGCAACCTACTTATCAAAACCTACTGGAAGCGGGGGTGCATTTTGGACACCTCAAGAAAAAGTGGAATCCCTTCATGTCTCCATACATTTTCATGGAGAAAAATGGTATTCACATTATTGATCTCAATAAAACCCTGAGAATGCTTGACGAAGCCACTCGTGCTTCCCGTCAGTTAGCAGTCTCCGGAAGAAAAATATTGTTCGTAGCTACCAAAAAGCAGGCGAAAGAAATCGTCGAAACGGAAGCAAGAAGGATTAATATGCCTTTTGTTACTGAAAGATGGCTGGGTGGTATGCTTACCAACTTCTCAACTGTCCGCAAGAGTATCAAGCGAATGAAAAATATTGAGAAGATGAAAACTGATGGTACTTTTGAGCGAATCAATAAAAAAGAGCGCCTGATGTTGACCCGTGAGCAAGCCAAACTGGATAAAGTTCTTGGTGGTATTGCAGAACTGAACCGTCTTCCTTCAGCACTTTTTATCGTCGATATTAAAAAAGAACATATCGCCGTTGCTGAAGCCAGAAAGCTAAACATTCCTACTATTGCAATGGTGGATACTAACAGTAATCCTAATCTGGTAGATTTTCCGATTCCTGCGAATGATGATGCAGCGAAATCTATTCAGTTAGTCATTTCTACGATTACAGCGTCTATCGAAGAAGGACTAGGTGAAAGAAAGAAAAGAAGAGAAGAGGATCGTGTAAAGAAAGAAGCCGACAGGCAAAAATCCGGAGATGACTCCGGCGAAGGCGAAGAATAGATCTTCTGATAAAAGTATATTTTAGACCTTCCAGGTTTTCAAAACCTGGAAGGTCTTTCTCTTTTTTTATACTCCATGCAGCGATCAAGCTGTTAAACCCGTCAGGAGAAAAAAAGGAAATGAAACACCCTATTATTCCTCCAACACTACTACCTCCCAAAATCCGGGCTGGCCTGATGATCGTTTTTCTTCTTATTCCTTCTGTAAATTTTGCGCAGGAGTACGAACATGTTCTCTACCTCAACAACGGCTGGGTTTTACATGGGAAGATTACCTCAATCCCCACAGACAGTATGGTTTCCATTCGAACAGAGGACAGAAATATTTTCGTCTTTCCTAATTCAGAAGTTGA
>JAGQVA010000966.1 GCA_020438265.1 Bacteroidota bacterium | reverse complement strand
CAAGCTCATCGACAGTCCAGTTTTCGGCTTTCATTAACCGAATCAAAATTCCCGGATCAAGGTCACCACTACGGGAACCCATCACCAGGCCTTCCAGTGGCGTGAGGCCCATGGACGTTTCCACAGAACGGCCGTATTCCACCGCACAAACGCTGGCACCATTACCGAGATGACAGGAAATGATTCGGAGGTCATTCTGATTGAGGCCAAGGTGTTCTGCGGATTTTCGTGCAACATAACTATGGCTGGATCCATGAAAACCATATCGTCGCAGACCGTGTTTATCTGCCAGTTCCTGCGGTAAACCATAAACCTGAGACCGCATGGGCATCGATTGGTGAAAGGCGGTATCAAAAACTGCCACATGAGGTAAGTCTGGCCAGCGATTTTGAGCGATACGAATACCGGCTAAATTGGCGGGATTATGCAGGGGAGCCAAATCTGAAAGCTTGTCAATAGCTGTCTCCACTTCTGAATCAATGACAACAGGCTCACTAAATCTATCTCCCCCATGAACGACACGATGGCCAATTCCTCCCAATTCAATCCCTGTGCTTTTTTCAAATAATTGATCCAGGGCATAAGTCAGCGCAGAAGGGTAATCATTCGCAGAAAAACTGACAGGCTCTTCTCCCTGAAAAGCCAATTCTGGCTTAGGTTCTCCTATACGAGTCAGGCGCATAGAGAGTAATCTTACCTGAGAAAGAGTATCTACAATCTCAGCCTTTACACTAGAGCTTCCACAATTGATAACTAAAATATTCATTCCTAATGCGTAACCGTACACTTAGGTAAACGATACTTTAGCAGCTCAATCTCATAAGGAGTCAGTCCATTATAAGAAACGTCAAGCGTCCTTAATTTACTCAAACCACCCACCCAGGCAGGAATTTCAGAAAGGCGATTGGAACCAATGTAAAGTTCTCTCAGGTTGTCCAGATCCCGAACTCCGTCAGGCAGATTCCGGATCTTATTTCCAACCAGGATGAGAATCTCTAAATGTTCCAGCATACTGATTTCCTCAGGAATTTCTTTCAGTTTATTATCAGCGAGGTTCAACACCTGAAGGTTGGTAAACCTCATAATTTCCGCTGGAAAGGTTTTTAACTTGGTGTCTTTCAACGACAATTTGAAGACTTTTTCAGGTTCGCGCATGGCATCTGTAATGCTGTAAAACCATTTCTCGCGCTTGAGCTGATCAGCATTCAGGAGCGGAGAAGTCGGACCCGTATTCAGCATCTGGCTTTCTGGATTCGTACGCATACCACCATCACTGCTAGCCGAGTCAGGCGTCTGCCCCCAAACCAGGGAAGTCAGACCAAATAGGAAGATAAAAGTTAGAAATATGTTACGCATTGCTTTAAAATATTCACTCAAAGTTAATCATTGGGATGAAAAATACGCAAACTACCCCAAATTGGGGGGAATTTATTGATTTTTATTATCCAATCAGCAAAAGTGCAAAAAATTTAGTCAGCAAAAAATCATGTATAGTTCAGAATGGTTTTGATTTTTTTTTGTCGAAACCATTTTTTAATAGATTGAAAAAAGGGATAGTTCGGGGCGATGAATGAAAATAAACCATTGCGCCGCTTTGAAAAACGGCGCAATGGAGTGGGGGATGGTATTCTGGTGAATGCGTGATTATTTATCTCAGGGATAATTGGGTGAGTCCGGGCTTTAAAAAGTCCGGCTACAGAAAGTCTGACTACCCCTTTTCTTCAACTTTTTCTTCGTTGTCGTAGATGTTCCGATCAATTAATTTGTAATAAGGATCGACTGCGACTTTAAATGGCTTCTCATCTACTTCCAGGCTGAGTTTGGTTTCCTGGTCGGTAAATTTGTATTTCTGCATGTAAAGGGGAATTCCTTTTTCATTAAACACACCTACGTCAATCCACTCTTTCAATTCCACTTCTGTCTCATGACCAATGCTGTCGGCCTTAAATTTCTGGCTTTCAATGGTGAACTCAACGGTGTATTTACCATCCTTTTCCTCGTAGACAGGATCTTTGACTTTGTTTTTGTAAATGGTGATTTCCTCAAACCAGTCTGTAATCAGATACTGAAGTGAATCCGGCGTTACTTGTTTGAGTTCAGCGACAAATTCTCTGGTGGTGGTGTAAGGAGGTTCCTGGAAGGCTGTTTTAGCCAGAAACCGTTTAATCGCCATATTCACAGAATCCTCCCCAATATAATCCTGAAGGGCATACATAACTACCGAACCTTTGCGATAGAGAATGTAACCCTGTCCGGGATTGGCGTACATCAGCGGTTTTTCTCCTTCTGATTCTCGGCCCCGGCCACTTAGGTATTGATTGGACTCATAGCGGAGAAATTTCTTCATTTTATTCTGCCCTGCATGATTTTTCATCACCATGAGTGCTGCATATTGCGAGAGCGTTTCCG